>JBIKQY010000425.1:0-2672 GCA_044349465.1 Limnohabitans sp.
TCGAGCCGCTGCACATACAAGCGGGCATAAGCGGGGCCTTGGTATTCCACCAAGCGCTGGTGCGCCAAGCCCATCAGGGGGTGCAGCAAGGCGGGAAACTTCGCAGCGACATCGTTGGGCAAAACAGCCGATGAAGTTGCAGATGAAGATGCAGGCGAAAGCGCAGGGGCGTTGGGCTTCATCACCTGCTCGACATACTGCGCCTGTTCGCGCTGGCGCGTCACCAAGTCAAAAGCCGACGCAAAGCCACGCAGGCTGGCTTGCGCCGCCTTGCTCGGGCCTGCCAACACGGCCTCGTAATGTTCGCGTGAGAAGGGCAGCAAGCCGCTGCCTGCAATGGCCCCCAACATCACGGCGCTGACCAGGGTGCCGCTTTCCTGGCACAGGCGGGCCATGTCCATGACGTGGTGGCGCAGGCTGTGCGCGGCGATCAAATCGAGCAGCGGGCCTTCGGGTCGGCGGCCATCGCCCATGGTCATTTTTTCGGCGGTGGTCAGCGACCGCGATGAGGCGCTGATAACCAAAGTGCGGTCTGCCGAAGCCAGGCCGTTGCCGATCTGGCGCGCAGTTTCCAGCAGTTCGGAAGACACCAGCGCATCGAGCCGTCCGGGCAACGGGTTCAGGCCCAGCACTGGCAAGCGGCCTTGCAGTTGGCTGTGGGGCTGGGGGTAAATTTCCAGGTAATAGGTGGTGGCCCCGGTGCGCTGCGCCACGCCGGGAATGGAGGTGGCTTGCGCCGGGTAGCCTGCGTGGCGCGCCACGTCGACCAGCCAGTCGGCCAGCACGCCGCCGCCTTCGCCGCCCAAGGCGCACAACAAAATCGAAATCGGTTGGGTCATGGTGTTTCTTTCGGGCATCTGTGTGGCTCAAGCCGGTTGCAGCCAGCGTGTGGCCAGGCCTTGCCAGCGTGCCCACAGGCGCTCGTGAAGCTTGGGGTTTTGCACCACTTCGGCGCGGTAGAAGGATGGGCACAGTGTGGCCGCGTGCGCGTTTTCGCCGCACAGGCCGCAGCCCACACAGCCGTCGATCACCGTGGCCACCGGGTCCACTTTGAGCGGGTCGGGGTTGTCCTTGAGCGTGAGGGTGGGGCAGCCCGATAAGCGAATGCAGGCGTGGTCGCCGTTGCACACGTCTTCGTCCACGCCGTATTTCACGCGCTCCACCCGTTGGCCTTTGGACAGCAGCGAAGCCAGCCAGGGCTTGATGCGGCGCTGGCGCTCCAGCTGACATTCGCCTTCGGCCACGATCACTTTCAGGCCTTGAAATTCGGTGGTGAAGGCCTCGGTCAGCGTGGCCTGCATGTGGCTCACTTCGTAGGTGTGCACCGTGCGCAGCCACTGCACACCCAGCCCTTTGAGGGTGGACTCGATGGTCTGGTTGGTGTGCACCATGCTCTGGCGTTTGTCGCCCGCCAGTTCCTTGGCGATGTCGGTGGGCGTGTTGATGATGTCTTGCGTGCCTGTGGCCGAGGTGTAGCCGTTTTTGAAGATCAGCAGCACCGCGTCGTCGCCGTTGAACAGAGCGCTTTGCACGCCCGTGAGCAGGCCGTTGTGCCAAAAACCGCCGTCGCCCATGACCGACAACACGCGCCGCTTCATGACGGGCGATACACCCGCCCGGCTGGCCAAGCTCATGCCATAGCCCAAGATGGAGTGGCCCACTGAAAACGGCTCGAAAGTGGCCAGCGCATGGCAGCCGATGTCGCCTGAAATGTGCACCGGGCCGACATCTTGCTGGGCCAGCTTGAGGGCGGAGAACACCGGCCGCTCAGGGCAGCCAATGCACATGCTCGGTGGCCGTGCTGGCAACGGGGTGCCTAGCAGGGCTTGCACTTGTTGGCGGCGCTCGCCATTGGTGGCCAGCCATTGGCGCGTGGCTTCGGGCACAGCATCGGCTTGGTGGCGGTCCAGAAATTTCAGCAGGCCTTGGGCCATGACTTCGGCGGTGTATTCGCCACCAGACGGCAGCATGTCTTTGCCGTGCAGCGGGGTTTGCAAGTCCAGCCGGCGCAGCATCAGGGCCAGTTCTTGCTCGATGTATTCGGGCTGGCCCTCTTCGAGCAGCAGCACGGCCGATTTGTACTTGCAAAAATTTACCAATTCATCGGGCACCAGCGGATACGTCACGTTAAGCACCAGCACCGACAGGCTGGACACGCCAAAGGCATCGGCCAGGTCGAACTGCTGCAGAGCGCGCATGAGGGTGTTGTAGAGACCGCCTTGCACGATCAGTCCCAGGTGGCGGTGGGTGCTGCCTTCAAAGTGTTCGTTCAGGCGCTGTTCGGCGATGTATTGGCGTGCGGCGGGCAGGCGGTGCTCGACTTTGCGTTTTTCTTGCGCAAAGGTCACCGGCGGGTGCGCTAGGCGCATGTAGTTAAAGCCTGCAGGCTCGTCGATCAGGTGTTTTTTGGACAGCTTGGGGGCCTGGTTGTCCTTGGCCACAAACTGGCCGCGCACATGGCAAGCGCGGATGCGCAGTTCCATCATCACCGGCATGTTGGACGCTTCAGACAGCCTGAAACCGTGCTCGACCATGTTGACCATCTGGCCCAACTCAGGCCGGGGGTCGAGCAGGCACATGCCCGACTTGAGGGCATAGGCGTGTGTACGCTCTTGAATGACGCTGGCGCCCTCGCCGTAGTCTTCGCCCACCACGATCAGCACACCCCCGGT
>JBIKQY010000071.1:0-9332 GCA_044349465.1 Limnohabitans sp.
CAAAAAGCGTTTTGTGATGGGGGCCTCCGGCCACATCGCGGGTGTGATCAACCCACCTGAGGCCAAAAAGCGCAGCCACTGGTTGAGTGAAGGCACCCCATTCCCGGCCGATGTGAACGACTGGATCGCCAGCGCCAAAGAGGTGCCTGGCAGCTGGTGGACCGATTGGTCGGATTGGCTCAAGGGCCATGCGGGCAAGCCAATTGCAGCGCCCAAAACCTACGGCAAAGCCAGCAAATTCAAAGCCATCGAAGCGGCTCCGGGCCGCTACGTCAAGGCCAAGGCCTGATTCGTTTTTTTATTGGAGACAAAAATGGAAGACATCGTCATCGTTGCAGCTGCACGCACCGCCGTGGGCAAATTTGGTGGCTCGCTCGCCAAGACCCCCGCCACCGAGCTGGGCAGCATCGTCATCAAGGGTTTGCTCGAGCGCAGCGGTTTGCCCGTTGACGCCATTGGTGAAGTCATCATGGGCCAAGTGCTGGCCGCAGGCGTGGGCCAAAACCCTGCCCGTCAGGCCATGATGAAAGCCGGTGTGGCCAAAGAAACCCCAGCGCTCACCATCAACGCCGTGTGCGGCTCGGGCCTGAAAGCCGTGATGCTGGCGGCGCAAGCCGTGGCTTGGGGCGACAGCGAGATCGTGATCGCTGGTGGCCAGGAAAACATGAGCGCCAGCCCGCATGTGTTGAACGGCAGCCGCGACGGCCAACGCATGGGCGACTGGAAAATGACCGACACCATGATCGTGGACGGTCTGTGGGACGTGTACAACCAGTACCACATGGGCATCACCGCCGAAAACGTGGCCAAGGCCCACGGCATCACCCGTGACATGCAAGACGCCCTGGCCGCAGGCAGCCAGCGCAAAGCCGCTGCCGCGCAAGACGCGGGCAAATTCAAGGACGAAATCGTGGATGTGCTGATTCCTCAGCGCAAGGGCGATGCGCTGGTGTTCAACACCGACGAGTTCATCAACAAGAAAACCACCGTGGAGGTGTTGGCCGGTTTGCGCCCCGCCTTTGACAAGGCGGGCAGCGTCACCGCAGGCAACGCCTCGGGCATCAACGACGGCGCAGCCGCCGTGATGGTCATGTCGGCCAAAAAAGCGGCGGCTTTGGGCCTCAAACCCTTGGCCCGCATTGTCGCCTTTGGCACCAGCGGCCTGGACCCGGCCACCATGGGCATGGGCCCCGTGCCTGCGTCGCAAAAGGCGCTGGCCCGCGCCGGCTGGAAAGCCCAAGACGTGGACTTGTTCGAACTCAATGAAGCCTTTGCCGCGCAAGCTTGCGCCGTGAACCAGGCGCTCGACATCGATCCGGCCAAGGTCAACGTCAATGGCGGCGCGATCGCCATTGGTCACCCCATCGGCGCGTCCGGTTGCCGCATTTTGGTGACTTTGTTGCACGAAATGCAGCGCACCCAGGCCCAAAAAGGTCTGGCCGCTTTGTGCATCGGTGGCGGCATGGGCGTGTCCCTGGCCATCGAGCGCGTTTAACCCAACCCCGCCGCTCCAGCAGCGCGTGTCGGCGCACTGTCCAGTTGTATAAGGGCAGCCGATCATGTGGGTTTGGGCGGTTTTCCACGATCTCAACACACTCATCACCAGGAGACAATCATGAGTCAAAAAGTAGCGTACGTCACAGGGGGCATGGGCGGTATCGGAACCGCGATTTGCCAACGCCTTCATCAAGAAGGCTTCAAGGTCATCGCCGGTTGCGGCCCCACACGTGACTTCACCAAATGGCTGGACGAGCAAAAGGCCCTGGGCTTCACGTTTTATGCCTCGGTGGGCAACGTGGGCGACTGGGACTCCACCGTGGAAGCCTTCACCAAGGCCAAAGCCGAGCACGGCACCATTGATGTCTTGGTCAACAACGCTGGCATCACCAAGGACCGGATGTTCTTGAAGATGACGCGTGAAGACTGGCAAGCCGTGATGAACACCAACCTGGACTCCATGTTCAACGTGACCAAGCAAGTGGTGGCCGACATGGTCGAAAAAGGCTGGGGCCGCATCATCAACATCAGCTCGGTCAACGGTGAAAAAGGCCAAGCCGGTCAAACCAACTACTCGGCTGCCAAAGCCGGTATGCATGGTTTTTCGATGGCCTTGGCACAAGAGCTGGCCACCAAGGGCGTGACCGTGAACACCGTGAGCCCTGGCTACATCGGCACCGACATGGTCAACGCCATCCGTCCTGACGTGTTGGAAAAGATCGTGGCCACCGTGCCCGTCAAGCGTTTGGGCAAGCCCAGCGAGATCGCTTCCATCATCGCCTGGATGGCCAGCGAAGACGGCGGTTACACCACGGGTGCTGACTTTGCTGTCAACGGTGGTCTGCACATGGGCTGATGCTGGTTACTTGCCCAGTTTGGCAACGCCAGGCTGGGTGGGTCCTGTACTTGGCATCCACAAAAAAACCCGCCTCGGCGGGTTTTTTTGCGTCTACAGCTCAGCTTCAACCGCCCGCTTGTTTGCCCGTGCTCACCATCTGCATGGCCGAGGCGATCAAGCCTGACACCTCGCTCATGTTGCCCGGCACGATCAGGGTGGTTTTGGCGTCTTGCGCCACTTTGGCATAGGCTTGCACCGCTTGCTCGGCCACTTTGAGCTGCACGGCCTGCTCGCCCCCAGGCTGGCGGATGGCGCTGGCAATCCGTTCAATCGCCTGCGCCGTGGCGTTGGCCATTTCGGTGATGGCGGCGGCATCGCCTTGGGCTTTGTTGATGGCGGCTTGCTTTTCACCTTCCGAGCGGGCAATGAAGGCCTCGCGCTCGCCCGTGGCGATGTTGATTTGCTCTTGGCGGCGGCCTTCGGAGGCGGCGATCAGCGCACGCTTTTCGCGCTCAGCCGTGATTTGCGACTGCATGGCCAGCAAGATTTCTTTGGGCGGTGTCAGGTCCTTGATCTCGTAGCGCAGCACCTTCACGCCCCAGTTGAGCGCCGCTTCGTCGATGGCGGCCACCACCTGCGCGTTGATGATGTCGCGCTCTTCAAAGGTCTTGTCCAGTTCCAGCTTGCCAATCACGCTGCGCAGGCTGGTTTGCGCCAGTTGGGTCACAGCCACAATGTAGTTGGACGAGCCGTAGCTGGCCAGCTTGGGGTCGGTCACCTGAAAGTAAAGAATGCCATCGACCTGCAGCTGCGTGTTGTCGCGCGTGATGCAAATCTGGCTGGGCACATCCAGCGGGATTTCTTTCAGGCTGTGCTTTTGGATCACGTTGTCCACAAAGGGCACCACAAAGTTCAGGCCCGGGGCCAGACTGGCGTGGAATTTGCCCAGCCTTTCGACCACCCAGGCCTCTTGTTGTGGCACGACCTTGACGGTCTTGATGACGAACAAGATCGCAATGATCACGAGGACGGCTGCTATTTCCATGGTTTTTCTCCCTTTTTAATGTTTTGAGCGGTGTGCTCAGATTTTCTCGAGGACCAAGCGGTTGCCCGCCATGGCTTGAATGCGGTGCGCGCCCGGCGCGGCTGTCTGGCCCAGGGCCAGCACAGCGGTCCAAGCAGCGCCTCGGTGCTTGACTTGTGCGGTGCCCTGGGCGTCCCAGGTATCGACCTGCACCGTGGCACCCAAGTCCAGGTGTTGGTCTTGGGCTTCTTGTGGCGTGGTGGTTTGGCGCTTGCGCCATTGGCCCAGCAGCAAAGCCCCCAGGCCGCCCACAATGGCCGCAGCCACCAGTTGGGTGCTCAGGCCGAAGCCCGCCATGGCGGCCAGGGCCGCCGCCACAGACCCCAGGCCCAGCATCAGCAGGTAAAACGTGCCGGTCACCAACTCCAGTGCCACCAGCACGCCGGTCAGCACCCACCACATCGTTGCATTGCTCATCTCACCTCCTTCAGGTTTGCCCCCGTATTGTCGGGGTTGAACCTTTGTCTTTATACGCTGTTCACCCAGAGTCTAGGTCAAGTCCGCCGCAAGCCAAGGATAATCAGCCCCCATGCAATTTCCTGAACCCCAACGCTGGCGCTTGTCTGTGGCCCCCATGATGGATTGGTCAGATAGACATTGTCGTTATCTCCACCGCCTGCTGACCCGCCACACCTTGCTCTACACCGAGATGGTGACCACCGGTGCCTTGCGCCACGGCAGTGTGCAGCGGCACCTGCGCTTCAACGCCGAAGAGCACCCCGTGGCCCTGCAACTGGGCGGCAGCGACGCCGCCGATCTGGCCCATGCCGCCAAGCTGGGGCAGGAGTGGGGTTACGACGAGATCAACCTGAACTGCGGCTGCCCTTCAGACCGGGTGCAGCGCGGCGCATTTGGTGCCTGCCTGATGAACGAACCCCTTACCGTGGCCGATGGCGTCAAAGCCATGCTCGATGTGGTGGATGTGCCAGTGACGGTGAAGCACCGCATCGGCATTGATCGGATTGAGAGCTACGACTTTGTGCGCGATTTTGTGGGTACCGTGAGCGAGGCCGGTTGCAAGGTCTTCATCGTCCACGCCCGCAATGCCTGGCTCGATGGCCTGAGCCCTAAAGAAAACCGCGAAATCCCGCCGCTGCGTTACGAGCTGGCCTACCAGCTCAAAAAAGACTTTCCGGGTTTGCTGATTGCCGTGAACGGCGGCATCAAGACCAACGAAGAGATCGCGCAGCATCTGCAGCACGCCGACGGCGTGATGATCGGACGCGAGGCGTACTACAACCCTTGGCTCTTGGGCAGCTGGGACGCTGCTTTTTACGGCGATGCCCACGAGGTGCCCAGCCGCGAGGCGGTGGAAGAGGCCATGGTGGCCTACATGGAGCGAGCCTTTGCCGAAGACGGCTGCCCTTGGTATGCCATTGCCCGGCACATGCTGGGCCTGTACCACGGGCAACGCGGTGGGCGTTTGTGGCGGCAGGTCTGGAGCGACCACAAGCTCAAGCCCTTGCCACCGCGTGAAGTCTGGGCTTTGGCCCGTGCGGCGCTGGCGCGGGGGGCGGTGGTCACCGACTGAGTTGCTTTTCTGCAGGCAAGCAGTGACCTATCCAATGGGTTACTTTTTTGAGGGCTCTTCAGTCTGGAAGTTCCGTATCTTTGGCCAAGTGGTCCCGAATGACATCTGCAAGCAGTCTGATACCTTGGTCGATGTCGCTCTTTTTGAGGCTCGCATATCCCAACACAAAGCCTGCGCATTTTTCTTGTCGGAATTTGCTTCCCTCAGCGAAGAGGGGTGAGACAGGCCAGATGCCCACACCGCGTTCCTGGGCCATGGCAACGATTTTTTGCTCTGAGCGCATGGGAATGTCCTTGATCCAAACGACGACATGCAGTCCAGAGTCGGTACCCTCCACCCTTGCTCGGTCGCCCAGATGGGTCGAAATCGCTTCCATGAGTGCGCTTCTTCGGCGTTCATTTTCACGCTTGAGTCGCCGCAAATGGCGCTCATATGCGCCGCTGCGAATGAGTTCTGCCAGCAGGTTCTGCTCCAGCATGGGCGAGTGACGATCAGCCAGTTGTTTGGCGTGGCGAAACGGCGTCACCAGTGCCGGGGGCAGCACCAGGTAGCCCATGCGCAGTTGTGGTGTCAGCGCCTTGGAGAAGGTGCCGATGTAGATCACACACCCATGGGCATCGAGTGACTGCAAAGGATCGACAGGCCTGAGCCCGTAGCGGAATTCGCTGTCATAGTCATCCTCGATGATCCAGCTTGATTGACGCTGTGCCCAAGCCAGTAGCGCCTGGCGTCGTTGGATGGACATCACCGAGCCCAATGGAAATTGGTGCGATGGCGTCACGTAAGCCAAAGTGCACGGGGTTTTGGGCAGGGCTGAGGTGTCCAGGCCCTGCGCATCGACCGGCGTCGCCACGATCTGAGCGCCGACCGATTCAAATGTGCGCCGAGCCATCAGGTAGCAAGGCTCCTCCATGACCACAGGATCACCTGGGTTGACCAGAACCTTGGCACAGAGTTCGAGCGCTTGTTGCGTCCCTTGCACCACCAGAATTTGATCTACGGTACACCGCAGGCCACGAGCCCTCAACAGGTAGCCTTGGAGTTCTTCTCTCAGCTCGGCTTCGCCTTCGCACGCACCGTAGTAAAGCTGCTGTTGCCTGCGGACCAGAGCCCGGTTGTAGAGCTTGCGCCATGCAAGCGCTGGAAAATCTTCGTCGGCAATGGCCCCGTATAGAAAGTTGATTTGGTGTGGGTCTGTCAACGGCCGCTGAGGTAAGGCGAGCGCTCGAATTCTTTCCCCGTAGGTCGACAGCATCCGCGCCTGTTTGGGGATTTGGCCTTTAGGCTGCTGCGGTCTTGGGCGTAGCTGGAGTCCCTTCGATATCCGAGCGCGTGCGCCCAAAGCTGTCTCGATGTAACCCTCGGCGGCGAGCTGTTCGTAGATGAGCACCACGGTGCTGCGCGAAACGCCAAGGTCCTCCGCAAACGTCCGAGTTGAAGGAAGTCTTTCGCCGGGACTCAAGGCGCCGGTATCGATCCTCGAGCGGATCCATTCGTAGATTTGATGCTGGGCTCTTTGAGGGGTGATGTTCAACTGGTTTGATGTTTTTATTGAAAACTGGATCTTCCAATAGAACCAGTTTTATTGCAATATAGAATCTCATCAGACATTCAGGAGACACGCATGACCCTCAGCCGCCCCTATTTTGTCCTCAGCGCCATCACCTGTGCGCTGCTGTTAACGGCCTGTGCGTCCTCCAATAAGGGTAACCATGCAGCTTCCATAACGGCCAATCAACAACTGTTGCTGCAACCAGAGCTGGCATCAGGGTACAAAGAGAAAAAAGGCTGGACGCACGAGAAATTTGCTGTTGCCGCCGCCAACCCCTTGGCGACTGACGCGGGTTACCAAATATTGCGCGCTGGCGGTAGCGCCGTTGATGCCGCCATTGCCGTGCAAATGGTGCTGACCTTGGTTGAGCCCCAGTCCAGCGGCATTGGAGGCGGAGCCTTTTTGCTGCACCACGACGGCAAACAAACCTTGGCCTACGATGGACGCGAGACCGCTCCCATGGCCGCCACCGAAAACTTGTTTCTTGGCGCAGACGGCAAGCCCATGGCCTTTATCGACGGTGTGGTCGGTGGTCGCTCTGTGGGCACTCTGGGCACCGTGCGCATGTTGGAGCTGGCCCATACCAAGCATGGCAAGCTGCCTTGGGCCAAGTTGTTTGAGCAAGCCATTGACCTGGCTGAAAACGGTTTTGCTGTGAGCAACCGTTTGCACACCTTGCTCAAAGCTGAGCCACATCTTAAAAAAGATCCTGTTGCTGCAGCGTATTTCTACAACCCACAAGGTCAAGCTTGGCCTGAGGGCCATGTGCTGAAAAACCCTGAGCTGGCGGCTGTCTTCAAAGCCATGGCTAAAGACAAGTCCAAAGCGCTGCATGAGGGCGCTGTCGCGCAGGCCATCGTCGACAAGGTGCAAAAGCACCCCAGCAACCCTGGCCAATTGGCCTTGTCAGACTTGGCAGCCTATCAACCCAAAACACGCGGCGCATTTTGCACAGACTACACCGCCATCACACAAATCACCTACGTCATTTGCGGCATGCCACCGCCTAGCTCAGGGGCGATTGCCGTGGCCCAAATCCTTGGCATGACACCAGCCATGATGCCCCAAGACAGCTTGGACAAAGGATTGCCAAACGCTGCCTGGTTACACCGATACACCGAAGCGAGCCGATTGGCCTTTGCCGACCGCGGTCTGTATGTCGCCGACCCTGACTTTGTTCAGGCCCCCGGAGGCGACTGGAAGACGATGGTCAATCCCGCCTACTTAAGCAGCCGCGCCCAGACCATTGGTGACAAAAGCATGAAGGTGGCCAAACCCGGTCACCCGGCGCCCGTGAAAACCAGTCATGCGCCCATGCCAGATCAAATCGAATATGGGACCAGCCACATCAGCATTGTTGATGCGCAAGGGAACGCCATTGCCATGACCACCACCATCGAGGCCGCTTTTGGCAGTCGCCTCATGGTCAAAGGCTTTTTACTCAATAACGAGCTGACCGATTTCAGCTTCGCCCCCAAAAGTGCGGACGGCAAGCCCATTGCCAACCGAGTCGAGCCCGGTAAGCGTCCCCGTTCGTCCATGTCGCCCACCTTGGTGTTTGACAAGGCCAGTGGAAAATTGGTTGCCAGTGCTGGCTCGCCCGGTGGCGCGCTCATCATCCATTACACCGCTAAAGCGCTGTATGGCATGCTGAACTGGGGCATGTCACCGCAAGAAGCCATCAATCTGCCCAATTTTGGAAGCACCAACGGCCCCACCTTGCTGGAGCAAAAACGCTTCCCAACCGCCACCCTGGATGCATTGAGAGCCAAGGATCATGAGGTCAGCGAGATGGACATGACCAGTGGCCTCCAAGCCATCAAACGCCACCTCGGTCAGCTCCAAGGGGGGGCCGATCCACGGCGCGAAGGTGTGGTAATGGGCGAATAAGCGGAGGACCCTGGAAACGGGTCCACACTCGCAGACGCGATGATCATGACCGTGTGGGTCATGATCAACTGGTATGACGCTTTTCATGAAAACTGGTTCTTTCAGTAAAGCCAGTTGAAGGGCAAGATAGTTTCTTCAGCCTTTTCGCCATTCAGGCCCATCCGATGTACATCCCTGCCCATTTCCTCATCAAGAATCCGCAAGACATCCACACCATCATCCAGGAACACCCGCTCGGTGCCCTTGTCACGCTGGGGCCAGACGGGCTGGATGCGAACCACATCCCCTTTGAGTTTGACCCCGCTCAGGGGGCGCATGGGCTGTTGACAGCGCATGTTGCGCGGGCCAATCCTGTGTGGCAGCAATGCCAGGACGGCGCGGATGTGCTGGTGATTTTTCGCGGCAACGAGAGCTACATCTCGCCCAACTGGTACCCGAGCAAGCACGAAACCCACCGTCAGGTGCCCACCTGGAACTACGAAGTGGTGCACGTGCATGGCCGATTGGCGGTGATGGACGAGGAAAAGTTTGTCCGTCGCGTCGTGGCTCGGTTGACCCGTGAACATGAGGCTTCCGAGCCGCGCCCCTGGAAGATGGGCGATTCGCCGCCCGAGTACATTGCCCAAATGCTCAAGGCGGTGGTCGGCATTCAGGTGGAGATCCAGCGCATCGAGGGCAAGGCCAAGCTCAGCCAAAACCGTGAGGCGCGAGATCGCTTGAATGCCGCTGACACCCTGCTGGCCAAGGGGGCGGAAGGTTTGGGCAAAGCGATGCGGGATGCGACAAAGTAGACGTGTGCATCACTGCAAAAAGTGAGGTAAAAAACTCAATGCCATGCCCCATGCCCCATGCATCAGCCGGGCATGGCGTGCAGGGCAGACAAATAAATGGATACTCGGGTTTCGGCAAAGAGATCCAGCGTCAGCGTCAAAGCGGCCTG
>JBIKQY010000426.1:0-2671 GCA_044349465.1 Limnohabitans sp.
GTCGGTGATGCCGTCGTAACCCAACTCCCAGCCGGTGGTGGGGGTGTTGTGGTCAGCGGTCGCCACGATGGAGCTGACGCGCCAGACTTTGCGACCGGCTTGGCGCAGGCCCTCAAAGGCTTGGGGGCTGGTGACTTCGTGTACCAAGTGGCGGTCGATGTACAGGACGGAGGTGCCGTCTTCTTCGGTGTGGACGACGTGTTCGTCCCAGATTTTGTCGTAGAGGGTGCGTGCCATGGAGCTTCCTTGCTGTGCAACCGCTCATTTTATGCGGATACCCAAAGCGTGAGCTGACACAAGTGACAGCGCAGGGACATGCCAATCGTCGACTTGTAGGGCTGTTTACAGTTCTTCTACGCGCCGGGGGGGGTAGCTGTCCCAAGACTGGCAGCCCGGGCAGTGCCAAAAGTGTTCTTTGGCTTCAAAACCACAAGCGGCGCAGCGGTAACGCGCCAAGGGTTTGGTGGCATTTTCCAGCGTTCTTTGCACCGGTGCTGGCAACTCGCCGACTTCGTTTCTGGCCCCATTCAGCCATCTGCTGGCCGCCATCATGGAGGGGTGGTTTTGCAGATGGTCCAAGTAACGCTGCAAGGTGCTGGCATCACCTGTGGCGGTCGAATTCGGCTGGTGGGCTTGCAGTGCTGTGATCGCATCCAGCACATCGATACAGGGGTGGCGAAGGTAATGGGCTTGCAGCAAGGTGCTGGCGCTGGCCGCCTTGTCGCAGGCCAGGGCGGCTTGTGCAAAGCTGGCAGCGGCCAAGGGGGCGGCCATGTCGTTGTGCTCAAACAAGACCGACAAGGTGTCGAATGCGGCGTTTGCCTGGCCTTGACTCAGCTGCAATTGCCCCATCAACAGCCGGGGCCTGGCGGCGCGGGGGTGGGCTTGCAGGGCTTGGGTCAATGTGTCGAGCGCTTTGGCGCTGTCACCCTTTTGTACCGCCTCGCGGGCCAACTCGCATTGGTAATGCGCCAGGCGAATGCCAAAGTCAGCTTCCCCAGACTTTTCGAGCAAACGGGCCACTTCGGCAGCTTCTGGCCACTCGCGGGAGCGTTCGTAAATGGCCATACGGGCCAGTCGGGCTTGTCCTTCGTAAGAGGTGCCTTCGAGCTTGCGCAGTGCTTCTTCGGCGCGGTCCAGCAAACCCGCTTTCAAATAATCGAGCGCCAGCCCGTGCTGAGCCCTTTGTCGGTCGGCGAGGCTGATGTCGGCACGCGAAAGCAGGTGTTCGTGCACCCGCACCGCCCGGTCGTACTCACCCCGGCGGCGGAACAAATTGCCCAATGCAAAGTGCAATTCGGAGGTGTCTGGGTCGTTTTGCACCGCCTCAATGAAAGCATCAATGGCTTGGTCTTGCTGCTCGTTGAGCAAATGATTCAGACCTTTGAAATAGGCGCGGGGCGCTTGCCGGTTGGCGATGCGCATTTGGCGCAAGTCCAGACGCGACGCTATCCAACCCAAAGCAAAGGCCGTGGGCAGTCCCAGCAAAATCCAGGTCAGATCAAACTCCATCGGTCACCTCGGGCTTGGGGGCAGGAGAAACAGGCGGGGTGTTTTTCTTGACGGCTTGCCGCTCACGCCACCAGCGCGGCACCATGCCCAGCACTCCCACCACCACGCCCAGCGTGAAGGCCGACAGCACCACCAGCACTGTGGGAGCTGACCAGTAGGTGCTAAAAAAAAAGTTCACACGGGTTTCTTGCTGGTTGTTCAGCGCGAAAGCAAACAGGGTGAAAAAAACAGCGGCTTTCAGCAACCACTGAAGCAGCCAGAGCAGGCGTTTCATGAATGGACCTCGGAAGCTGGAACCATTCTAAATGGGCAAACGAAAGAACCGCTTGTACGGTCGAGGACACCGGAGCAGGCGTCAGCCATGCAGGTCATTGGGCTGCGTTTTCAGCGCTTTTGGCTTGGGCCAGGGTGCCAGCGTCCACCGCTTCTCTCAAAGCTTTGCCGGGCTTGAAATGGGGCACGCGTTTTTCCGGAATCTGAACGCTTTCGCCAGATCGGGGGTTGCGCCCTACACGGGGTGGGCGGCGGTTGATCGAGAAGCTGCCAAAGCCGCGAATTTCGATGCGGTGGCCTTTGACCAGCGCGTCGCTCATGGCGTCGAGCACCGTTTTGACGGCCAACTCGGCGTCACGATGGGTCAGTTGCGCGAAGCGTGCAGCAAGTTCTTCAACCAGATCGGAGCGGGTCATGGTGTCAATTTGTTGAGGGGTGACTGTTGTTGCCTTGGGCACGGACCTGAAAAAAGCCTGCCCCTGTCATGGGGGCAGGCTTTTCAGACAGCAAGCGTCATCGGATCACAAGGATCAGTTGTTGTCGAGCTTGGCACGCAACAAGGCGCCAAGGCTGGTTGTGCCAGCGTTTTCGGTCTTGGATTGCTGTGACAGCGAAGCCATGGCTTCTTGCTGGTCAGCTTGGTCCTTGGCCTTGATCGACAACTGGATGTTGCGGGTCTTGCGGTCCACGTTCACCACGACTGCAGTGACTTCGTCGCCGACTTTGAGCACATGGCTGGCATCTTCCACGCGGTCACGCGAGATTTCGGACACACGCAGGTAACCGATGATGTCTTCGCCCAGGTCGATTTCAGCGCCCTTGGCATCCACAGTCTTGACCTTACCGGTGACGATCTGGCCTTTGTCGTTGATGGAGGTGAAGGTGG
>JBIKQY010000427.1:0-2666 GCA_044349465.1 Limnohabitans sp.
CTTGCCGCCGGTCTGCTCCCAGATCTCGGGGCCGGTGGTTTCGTAATGGATGCGCGGGTTGTCGGCGTTGGCAAACTGATCCAGGATGCGGCCCTTGCCCTGCGCTGCCATGTTGTCGGCCAAGTCACGGGCGTATTCCATGCCGCCGCTCTTGGGCGTGAGGATCAACTCGGCACCAAAGGCCTTCATGGTCTGGGCGCGTTCGATCGAGAGGTCCTCGGGCATGATCAAAATCATGCGGTAGCCCTTGATGGCCGCGGCCATGGCCAGCGCAATGCCGGTGTTGCCCGATGTGGCCTCGATCAGGGTGTCGCCGGGTTTGATCTCACCGCGCTCTTCGGCACGGCGAATCATGGACAAGGCGGGCCGGTCTTTGACAGAGCCCGCCGGATTGTTGCCCTCGAGCTTGCCCAAGATCACATTGCCACGCGCAGCGCAATCCGCTGCCCCTAATCGCTGCAAAGCCACCATAGGTGTTTTGCCGATCGCATCTTCAATGGTTGGATAAATCATGGCCGTACTTTGCCATAAGTTGAACGCCCTTGATGGCGGTGAGCCTGGCTGAAACCACGGTATAAACCCGTCTGCCCGCTGCTGGACTTGCCTGACAGATTGGCCTGACTGATGGGCCCTGAGCCGTTTTCTTGCGCACAAGCTCGCACGCCAAATGCTCTGGCCCAGCACACACCGATATCTTTTGTCCCCAAGCCCAAAACAGCGTCAAAGATGTGCCATAATTTGCGTCTTCACAAATACCGCCCGGGTGGTGAAATTGGTAGACTCAGGGGACTCAAAATCCCCCGCCGCAAGGCGTGCCGGTTCGAGTCCGGCCCCGGGCACCATCAGCGGAAACCCAGCATCCATGCGGGTTCCAAGTGAATGAAGGCCAACCCTCTCGGGTTGGCCTTTTTTCTTGATTGTTCCAACACAAAGGAATGAGGCCCGGAGCCACCTCAGCTTAGGCCTTCAGTGTTTCGCGGGCTTTGTGGTTTTCATGCCTTGTTCAGACCATGGGCCACGGCTTCGCGCAGGGCGGCATTGATCCGCGTTTGCCAACCTTGCCCCGTGGCCTTGAAGGCTTCGAGCACATCTGCATCCACGCGCATGTTCAGGGTGGGGCGCTTCACTGCAACGGCTGGCCTTCCACGGCCGCGCTTGATGCTGGCTTGTTGCCAATAAGCGACCACAGCTGCGACATCGTTGGGGTCGTAGGGACCATCGTCTTCGGCATGAGCAATAGGCGCTTCTTGTGCGGCTTCACGCTTGACACGCTCCCAATCGGTCGCAGCGGGCTTAGTGTGTGTTTTGGGCATACAGCCTCCTTTCCTGTTTGGATGCACGGCGCAGCGATATGGCCCGCACCTGTTTGGGTTCACGCAAAACATAGACCAACACCAGCACCACGCCAGCCACTTCAACCATGGCCACATCCATCAAGCGGGCTTCGTCTGCTCTGGCGCTCTCAATCGTCAGTTTGTTGACCGCATTGAAAACCAATCGCGCATCAGACAAGGACAAACCATGTTTGAGTATGTTGGCTGCGTCTTTGAGCGGATCGAACGTGAATTGCATGACTCATTTATTGTATGGGCATTAATTCAAACATTCAAGCAGAAAAAAGTCAATCAATGCCCGCACTCCACCGGTCGTTCCAGTTGCGCTCAATCTGCCGGCGGTCGCGTTTGGTGGGTCGGCCTTGCTCGATGCTCAACGCTGGCTCGCGGGACAAGCGGTGTTGCTCGGCGGCTTTTTGGCGGGCCTCCATGCTTTCCGGCGTTTCTTCGTAAAGCAATTGCGCCACGGGGGCCGGGCCACGCACGCCGCTCAAGGCCTGCACCACCACCGTGCGCTCCACGGCACCTTGGCGCAAACACACCGTATCGCCGGGTTTGACTTCTTTGGACGGCTTGGCGTCCTGGCCGTTGACCTGCACACGGTTCTTGCCAATCTCCTCGCTGGCCAGGCTACGGGTTTTGTAAAAACGGGCCGCCCACAGCCATTTGTCGATGCGCAAGGAATTCATGAGGCCGCCGAAAACAAAGTGCCCTGCGGGCTTAAACCGTCGCGTACATGGGGATAAAGCAGCTTGATGCGCAACTCCTGCTTCATGCGTGTGTTGTCCAGTCGTCGGGACTCGCTCATGAAGCTCAGCAGCATCAGGGGCAGTGCGGTGTTGGCGTCGTTGCGGGATATGCGCGGCGGTTTGGGCAAGCCGAACAAACCGGCAGCCAAGTCAAAGTAGTCGCCCATTTTCAAATCGGTGTCATCCGTGACATTCACCACGCGCTGCGGCTTGCCGCGCCACAAAGCAGCGGTGCAGGCGCGGGCCAAGTCGTTGGCATGGATGTGGTTGGTGTACACGTCGTCTTTGGCCGCCAGCACCGGCGTGCCCCTTTGCAGGCGCTCGCGGGGCGTGCCGCCTTCGCGGTCGGGGGCGTAAATACCAGGAATTCGCAACACGCTCACCCGCACGCCGCTGCGGCCCAAAAAACGCATCAGGTTTTCGGCATCCACCCGGCGCTGAGCGCGGGGGGTATGCGGATTCACCGCGCGCGTCTCGTTGACCCGCTGACCGGCGCAATCGCCATAAACACCTGTGGTGGAGCCATAAACCAAGGCTTGCGGCAGTGTGCGCAGGCGCAAGGCGCGCACCAAGGCCAGACTGC
>JBIKQY010000428.1:0-2659 GCA_044349465.1 Limnohabitans sp.
GCACCGAGGTCGAGACCATTGAAGGACTCGCATCTGCCGATGGCACCATGCACCCCATGCAGGCCGCCTTCAAGGAGTGCCATGGCTTGCAATGCGGCTTTTGCACGCCAGGCATGGTCATGAGTGCCCTGGACCTTTGCAAGCGTCATCCCAATGCTGGCGAACAAGAGGTGCGCGAGGCGCTGGAGGGCAACCTGTGCCGCTGCACGGGTTATCAAAACATTGTCAAGTCCGTGCTGCAGGGTGCAGCGGCCATGAAGTCTTAAGGAGATCAAACATGGGTGCTTCTGATTTCGCCAACTTGCCCCACATTGGGGAATCCCTCCGCCGCAAGGAGGACTACCGCTTTCTGACGGGCGCGGGCCAATACACCGACGACATCGTGCTGGCCAACATGGCCCAGTGCTTTTTTGTCCGTTCACCCCACGCCCACGCCAAAATTCGCAGCATCGACAAAACGGCTGCTTTGGCTGCACCAGGTGTCATTGGCATTCTGGATGGCCAGGATGTGGCCGCAGACAAGATCAATGGTTTGCCATGCGGCTGGTTGATCACCAGCACCAACGGCGAACCCATGAAGGAGCCGCCGCATCCGATTTTGGCTTTCGAAAAAGTGCGCTATGTGGGCGACCATGTGGCCATGGTTGTGGCAGAAACCTACGAGCAAGCCCGCAACGCGGCCGAGTTGGTGATGGTGGATTACGAACCCCTGGCCGCGGTGGTGGATGTGCGCGATGCGCAAGCTCCAGGTGCGCCAGTCATTCACGACATCGCCACCAACAACCAATGCTACAAGTGGGCCATTGGTGACAAGGCGGCCGTCGATGCAACATTTGCCAATGCGGCCCATGTGACCAAGATTGACCTGGTCAACAACCGCCTGGCACCCAACCCCATGGAGCCGCGTGCCGCCATCGGGCACTACAACCGTGCCGGTGACGACTACACCTTGTATGTCTCCAACCAGAACCCTCACGTCGAGCGCCTGCTTTTGACCGCGTTCGTGATGGGCCTGCCAGAACACAAAGTGCGCGTGATTGCGCCCGATGTGGGCGGTGGCTTTGGTGCCAAGATTTACCTGTATGCCGAAGATGTGTGCCTGACTTGGGCCTCCAAAAAGCTCAACCGCCCCATCAAGTGGAATTGCGACCGCTCGGAGGCTTTCCTGTCTGACGCCCATGGCCGTGACCACGTCAGCCACGCCGAACTGGCGATGGACAAAGATGGCAAGTTCTTGGGTTTCCGGGTCCACACCGACGCCAACCTGGGTGCTTACCTCTCGACCTTCTCGACCGCTGTGCCGACCATCCTTTACGCCACCTTGTTGGCGGGTCAGTACAAGACGCCACAGGTCTATGTGGAGGTGGACTCCTGGTTCACCAACACCGCCCCAGTGGATGCTTACCGAGGCGCAGGTCGGCCTGAAGCCACTTATTTGCTGGAGCGCATTGTTTCTCGCGCCGCCTGGGAAATGGGCCTGTCTCAAGATGAAATTCGCCGTCGCAACTTCATCACCGAGTTCCCTTACCAGACACCGGTCGCGCTGCAGTACGACACGGGTGACTTCCATGCCTGCCTGAAACAAGCCAATGATTTGGCCGACGTGGCAGGCCTGGAGCAACGCAAAGCGCAATCCAAAGCCAAAGGCTTGCTCCGTGGCCTGGGTTACTCCAGCTACATCGAGGCTTGTGGTCTGGCCCCTTCCAATGTGGCGGGTGCTTTGGGTGCGCGAGCAGGCCTGTTTGAGTGCGGCGAAGTGCGCGTGCACCCCACGGGCAGCGTCACGGTTTTCACCGGTTCACACAGCCACGGCCAGGGCCACGAAACCACGTTTGCACAGGTGGTGGCTGCACGCTTGGGCCTCTCGCCCGACCAGGTGGACATCGTGCACGGCGATACCGGCCGTGTTCCTTTCGGCATGGGCACTTACGGCTCGCGCTCCATCTCGGTGGGCGGTGCAGCCATCATGCGTGCGCTGGACAAAATTGAAGCCAAGGCCAAGAAAATTGCGGCTCACCTGATGGAAGCCAGCGATGCCGATGTGGACTTCGCCGGGGGTGAGTTCAAGGTCAAGGGCACCGACAAAATGGTCACTTTCGGCCAAGTTGCGCTGACCGCCTATGTGCCACACAACTACCCGCTCGACAAGTTGGAGCCAGGTCTGAACGAGACCGCGTTCTACGATCCGACCAATTTCACCTTCCCTGCAGGCACTTACATCTGCGAGGTCGAAGTCGATCCGGCCACTGGCCAGGTTCGTGTAGACCGTTTCACGGCCGTGGATGACTTTGGCACCATCATCAACCCGATGATTGTCGAAGGCCAGGTGCACGGTGGTTTGGTTCAGGGCATTGGCCAGGCGCTGATGGAGCACTGCGTGTATGACCGCGAGACCGGACAGCTCTTGACCGGCTCGTTCATGGACTACGCCATGCCTCGCGCCGACGATTTCCCAGCCTTCACCATCGGCCATGTGTGCACCCCTTGCACCACCAACCCATTGGGCACCAAAGGCTGCGGCGAAGCCGGTGCCATCGGTTCGCCACCAGCGGTGATGAACGCTGTGCTCGATGCCTTGGCCCCTCTGGGTGTCAAAGACCTCGACATGCCCGCCAGCCCGAACCGGGTATGGAACGCCATTCAACAAGCCAAAGCCTGA
>JBIKQY010000079.1:0-8857 GCA_044349465.1 Limnohabitans sp.
CCTTAACCGACACCCCAAACTGAAAGTCGGCAATGTGCGCCACAGGCGCAAGGTCTTTTTGCACGTCGTAGTTGAGTTTCTTGAACACCAGCGGTGCCAGCACCGGCACCACAATCGGTGCCAACATGACGGTGGAGCCGTTGGGCGCTGCATTTTTCAAGGCTTCAGCGGCGATGCGGCCACCCGCGCCCACGCGGTTTTCAACCACCACAGGGCGGCCCAATTCGTCCTTGAGGCGTTCGGCCAGCAGACGTGCGGCCAAATCGGCCGAGCCACCTGCGCCAAAACCCACCAAC
Organism: Limnohabitans sp.; assembly: GCA_044349465.1. GTDB lineage: Bacteria > Pseudomonadota > Gammaproteobacteria > Burkholderiales > Burkholderiaceae_C > Limnohabitans_A. The sequence continues at coordinate 297 of JBIKQY010000079.1, forward strand.
ACTTTGAGGGGCACCGGGTCGTTGGCTTGAGCCAGCCCAGACAACAGCAGCAACACACTGCCCAACCAGAGTTTCGTTTTCATCGCGCATCCTTGAGGTTCTAAAAGTTGAAAAACACACGAGATGACTTTAGGGTTTTCTGCCGTCGGCGAACACCCTCAAAATTGACGGTTGGTCCCATTGAAGACGCCCAGACAGCGGGTAATCTCTCTTGACCTTGCCTTTGCATTTGTTAACTTGAAGCGCTTGTGAGAAGCCACCTATGTACCTGAACACCCAACGATCCAAAATGCTGGCAGACCTGTGTGCGGTGATGGCCTCGGACGTCTCGAAAGCGCAACTGCTCCAGACCTTGGCGCAACCCTTGGCGCAGTTCATGCAGGCCGATCATCTGGTGTCTCGCCAATGGAATGCCACCACCCATCGCTACGCCATCTGCGCTTCGTATAACGTCAAGCCGTCCAGAATCCGGGCTTACGAAGAGCACTTCCAGTTTTGTGACCCCATCACGCCGCGTTTGCAGGCCATGCGCACACCCGTGCGGGTCAGCGATGTGTGTTCAGTGCAAGAGCTGGAGGGCTCCGAGTTTTACAACGACCACCTGCGTCAAGACGGTATTCACTGGGGCGTGAACCTGTACGCCTACCGTGGTGATGACTGCCTGGGCGATTTGGTCATTTACCGGGCGAGGGGACGAGACGACTTCAGCCGTCAAGACATGGCCTGCCTGAACATTCTCGCGCCCGTGTTCACGGCCGCATTGAGCCGACTGGAGACCGAGGAGGCCACCAAGACCACATGGCTGGGCCATGACGAAGCCGAGCTGCGCCGCTTGTTGAGCGGCTTTTGTCAGCTGAGCCAGCGCGAGACCGATGTGGTGCTGCTTTGCCTGAACGGTTGCTCAGACAAGGACATTGCACGCCAACTCCACATTGGCTTTACCACCGTGCGTTATCACCTGGGCCACGCGTTTGAAAAACTCGGCGTTCAGGGGCGCAACAAATTGTCCGCACACATTGGGCACCTTTTGCATCAGGCCTGAACCACCGGTGGCCGCGGCAGGCGTGGCAAAACACGCTCAATGGCTGCAGCCACAGCCAAAAGGTGGCGATCCGTGCCCAAAGCGCCGTCCAGCTCCAGCCCGACGGGCAAGCCCTCGGCCGTCAAACCCGCCGGAAGGCTGATGCCGGGCAGTCCGGCATTGCTGCCGGGGTCGGTGTTGCGGATCAAGGTTTGGAACGTGGGCACTTGTCGCCCACTCAGGTGCACCCTGTCATCTTGACCGATGAGTGGGGCCGTCATGAGGCAGGTTGGGAAAATCAGGGCATCCAGGCGATGGTCGGCAAAGTGCCGGGCGTAAGCGGCCTGCAGTTTTTGCCGCCGGGCCAGGGCCGCAGCATAGGCCGTGGCTGTGACGCGTTCATGGCCGAGTTGCCGAGACAAGATCCGGGCCACATCCGGGCTGCCCACACCCGCCAGCAGGGCATCCATCGACAAGCCCTGTGCCTTGGCATAAGCGGGCAGGCTTTGCATCATTTCGAACATCACCAAGGTCGAACCCGTGGCGTCGTTGTGCTGTTTCAGGTCTGGCACATCCAGCGTTACGCACACAACGCCTTCAGCGACCAGCGTATCCAGCGCTTGCTCAATGACCGCCAGAACTTGCGGGTCAGCGCCTTCAAAAAAGTCCTCTCGCGGAATGCCCAGACGCAGGCCTTTGAGTGACACGTTGGGCAGGTGCAGTCGGTCTTTTGCCAAGAGACCGTCCAGCCAGGCCACGTCGGCAACGCAGCGGGCCATGGGCCCGACGGTGTCTTTGGTGGGAGACAGATGCAAGATGCCTGGTGATGCATAGCGGCCTGTGCTGGGTCTGAACCCAACCACACCACACAAGGCGGCAGGCAAGCGAACCGAGGCACCCGTGTCAGTGCCCAAGGCGGCTGGCACCATGCGGGCGGCCACGGCCACGGCCGATCCACCAGAACTGCCGCCCGGGATGCGCAAAGGGTTCCAGGGGTTGCAGCAAGCGCCAGTGACCGCGTTGTTTGTGGTGCCGCCCAAGGCCAGTTCGTGCAGATTGGTTTTGCCCGCGATCAGGGCACCGGCCTGCAGCAGAACATCCACCACCGGCGCGTTGCGTTGGGGCCTGGCATCCAGCAAGGACCGAGTGCCCCCACTGGTGGGCAGATCCGAGGTGTCGATGTTGTCCTTGATCGCTATGGAAATGCCTGCCAAAGGCATTTGATGTTTCGGACGCGCCTGATCCAATGATTTGGCTTGCTCGATCAACCCTTCAGGATCACGGCTGATCCAGGCATTCAAAGGGGCCATTCGTTCGGTTTGCTGAAGCAAGGCCTGAACGTACTCCAGGTGTCCGAGTTGTCGCGTGCGCAGTGCTGCGGCCGCTTCCAGCAGCGTGAGTTCGTGGGGGTCCATACGGCGTCAAGAATCAAAAACGGCTGACTCTAGGGTGCCTTTGAAAACTTGAACACCCCCATCAATGACGGTGTGCAAAAAATCCATCGTGTGCAGGCCCATACCGTGCTCGCCGGTGCGGGTGGCCCTGTGACACCTTGGGCACCTGTCTCTTTCGCACCGACCCTGGCACCCACATCGGCACGCTTATAGATCCAGTCCATTCAAGTCTTGCGCAACATTCAAGGGATGGACTTTGTAGGAGCCCACCCTGTGGGCGATGGGCGTGGCACACGCCCTGCAAACCATTCCCCACAAGGGTGGGCTCCCACAAAACAAAAACCATCGCCCACAGGGGTGGGCTCCCACAGGAGCCCAGCAGCTGCTTTGGCGGACGCCTTCAAACGGCACACCGCGCAGTGCCATACTTCACCGATGCCCGCTTAGCCGCAGAAACTTGCGCCTGGCGGTGAGGCGTGCGAAGACAAAAAGTCTTCGTGCCAGGTACAAGGCTTCTGTGAGAAAACACCCATGTTGAAAAAATGGCTGAGCGATGCGTCCCTGTCCACGGTCGTTGCCGGCTTTGTGGCCGTGCTGGTGGGGTTCACCAGTTCGGCGGTCATTGTTTTTGCGGCTGCACAGGCCTTGGGGGCCAACGAAGCGCAAACGGCTTCCTGGATGTGGGCGCTGGGTTTGGGCATGGGGGGCACCAGCTTGGTGTTGAGCCTTTGGTACCGGCAACCGGTGTTGACGGCCTGGTCAACGCCCGGTGCGGCGGTGTTGGCGGTGACGCAGGGCGTGACTCTGCCGGAAGCCACGGGGGCCTTCATCGTGAGTGCTTTGCTCATCATGGGGGTGGGTTACAGCGGTCTGTTTGAGCGGTGGATGGCACGCATTCCCTTGGCTTTGGCCAGTGCCTTGTTGGCGGGGGTTTTGGCCCGCTTTGCTCTGGACGCGGTGGGGGCGGTCGGCCAAGCGCCGGTCTTGGTGCTCAGCATGGCGGGCGCGTACCTGATGGGGCGTCGCTTCTTTCCCCGTTGGGCCGTGCCTGGTGTGCTGACCGTTGGCGTGGCGGTGGCGGCCTTGCAGGGCCAATTGAATGCGGACCAGATTGCCTGGGCTTGGGCCACGCCGGTGTGGGTGTCACCCGAGTGGCGTTGGAGTGCCATGGTCAGTGTGGCCTTGCCGCTTTTCATCGTGACCATGGCATCGCAAAATTTGCCCGGCGTGGCGGCGCAGCGCAGTGCGGGTTACAACACGCCGATTTCACCCGTGATCGGCGCCACCGGATGCGTGACCTTGCTGTTGGCCCCCTTTGGTGGGTATGCGCTCAATTTAGCCGCCATCACAGCGGCCATTTGCATGGGCCGTGAAGCGCATGCCGATCCCGCACGGCGGTACACGGCCTCGGCGGCGGCCGGCATTTTTTACATTCTTTTGGGCTTGGCCGGTGCCTCGATTGTCAGCTTGCTGGCCGCCTTTCCCAAGGCACTGGTGTTGGCCGTAGCCGGCTTGGCCTTGGTCAGCACCATCGCGTCGAGCCTGTCCACAGCCATGAAAGAAGATGGCCACCGCGATGCAGCCTTGCTGACTTTTCTGGTGACCCTTTCAGGCCTGAGCATTGCAGGGGTGGGGGCGGCTTTTTGGGGCCTGCTGGTGGGGATTGTGGCGCTGTGGGCCTTGTCTGCGCGCAAAGCCTGAAGCGGCTTTGCCTGCGCAAACCCAAACCCCCGTGGTCATCACATCGAGAAAATCTTCCCCGGGTTCATGATGTTGTGCGGGTCCAGCGCCCGCTTGATGGTGCGCATCATGTCCACAGCGCCTTCGCCGGTTTCGGTGCGCAAGAAATCCATCTTGTGCAGGCCAATGCCGTGCTCACCAGTGCAAGTGCCACCCAGGCGCAGGGCGCGGCTGACCAGTTGCTGATTTAAAGCTTCGGCGGTTTCGCATTCCTGCGGGTTGTTCGGGTCGATCAAATAGCCAAAGTGGAAGTTGCCGTCGCCCACATGACCCACCAAAAAGTACGGCAGGCCGCTGGCATCGGTTTCGGTGATGGAGTCGAGCAAGCAGTCCGCCAGGCGGCTGATGGGCACGCAGGTGTCGGTGCTGATGGCGCGGCATCCGGGTTTGCTCTGGATGGCCGCAAAGTAAGCGTTGTGCCGGGCCGTCCACAGGCGCGTGCGCTCTTCGGGGGTGGTGGCCCATTCAAACGAATTGCCGCCAAACTCGCTGGCGATTTCTTGCACCGTCTCGGCTTGCTCTTTCACGCCTGCGGGTGAGCCGTGAAACTCCATCAACAACATGGGTTCTTCGCGCAAGCCCAGTTTGGCGTAGGCATTGACCATGCGAATGCTGTTGTGGTCCAGCAATTCCACCCGTGCGATCGGCACGCCCAGCTGGATAGTCTGGATGACGGTGCGCACCGCTGCTTCGATGCTGGGGAAAGAGCAAATGGCGGCCGAGATGGCTTCGGGCAAGGGGTACAGACGCACCGTGATTTCGGTGATCACGCCCAGCGTGCCTTCGCTGCCCACCATCAGGCGCGTCAGGTCATAACCGGCGCTCGACTTTTTGGCGCGTGTGCCGGTGCGGATCACGTCGCCATGGGCGGTCACCACTTCCATGGCCAACACGTTCTCGCGCATGGTGCCGTAGCGCACCGCGTTGGTGCCGCTTGCGCGGGTGGCGCTCATGCCGCCAATCGTGGCGTCGGCGCCCGGGTCGATCGGGAAGAATAGGCCGGTGGATTTGATCTCTTCGTTGAGCTGCTTGCGGGTCACGCCGGGCTGCACCGTCACCGTCAGGTCTTCGGCGTTGATGGACAGCACTTTGTTCATGCGCATCAGGTCGATGCTGATGCCGCCTTGCACCGCCAACAAATGGCCTTCAAGTGAAGAGCCCACGCCAAACGGGATGACCGGCACTTTGTGCTCGGCGCACAGCTTGACGGCATCGGCCACGTCTTGTGTGCTCTCGGCAAACACCACCGCAGCCGGTGGCGGCACATGGGTGAAGGCCGACTCGTCTCGTCCATGCTGCTCGCGCACCACCAAGGCGGTGGAGCAGTTGTCGCCAAAGCGGGCCTTGAGGGCCACCAAAAAGGCTTCGGGCACGGCGCGTTGCGCAATTTCGGGGGCCAGGTGGGCGGCGGCAATAGGGGCGTTCATGGGTGTCTCCAATGATGGCGTGGCATACCCGCCAGACGTGTGAATGCGCAGTTTACGCCGCAAACAATGGCCTTGCTGTCCTTTGTCAGACAAGTTGCAGCCACTTGGCCGACAATCACACACCGTTGTAGGAGCCCACCCCTGTGGGCGATTTTCCTGATCCTGCACACTTGAGTGAACAAAAAAGAGAGCAACACCATGGGCAACCGACTCACACAAATCGCCACCCGCACCGGCGACAACGGCACCACTGGCCTGGGCAACAACCAGCGCGTGTCCAAAAACAGCCTGCGCGTGCACGCCATGGGCGAGGTGGACGAACTGAACTCCAACATCGGTGTGCTGCTGTGCGAAGACATGCCTGCCGATGTGCGCGAGGTGCTGGTGGAAGTGCAGCACCAGCTGTTCAACTTGGGCGGCGAGCTGTCCATTCCCGGCTTTGAATTGCTCAAGGATGAAGCCGTGGCGGCCCTGGACGAGGCCCTTGAAAAATACAACGCCCAGCTGCCCAAACTCGAAGAGTTCATCTTGCCGGCCGGCACTCGCGGCGCATCGCAAGCGCATGTGTGCCGCACCGTGGCGCGCCGGGCCGAGCGCGCTTGTGTGGCCTTGGGCAACGAAGAAGCCTTGAACGACACCCCGCGCCAATACCTCAACCGCCTGTCGGACCTGATGTTTGTGCTGGCCCGCGTGCTCAACCGCATGAACGGCGGCGACGACGTGTATTGGAAGAGTGCACGCATGCAAAAAGACGCGGCCGCCTGAAAGCCCGCATGTCCAAACGCTTGGTCATGGCAATGCTGTGCATGTCGTCCCTGGCGCTGCCGGGGCCCGTGCTGGCCGCACCGTCTTCGGTGGTGTTGAGTTGCGCCGTGGCCTACTTGCCGCAGCGCAGCACTTGGGTGCGTGAGGTGCGCATCGATTGGGACCGCAAAGCCATTCGCAGTTTGCGCATCGACGGTGTCGAGCCCCATGGTTTCTCACTCATACCCCAAGGTGTGATGACGGCCGTGGACAACGAGCGCATCCAGATTGATCTGGTGGCGCGCCAATGGCAAAGTGATTTTCGGGGGCACGCCACGGGCCAGGGCCGCTGCGAAACGGTGCCCGGCTGAACCCCAGCCCAGCCTGTCACCTAGGTGCACATTTCAGGGTTGATGCGCGTGACAGCGGTGCATGGCCGCTGATACGCTGCAACGCATGAACACCGCGACACCACCTTCAGCCCCTGCCCCCCATTTGCCGCAAATCCGGCTCTATCAAAACTGGCTGCGCGACGAACGCGGCCTGAGTTTTGCCACTTACAACGACCTCTGGCGTTGGTCGGTGACCGAACTGGACGCGTTTTGGCAAAGCATTTGGGATTACTTCGATTTCCAGTCGCCCACGCCGCACACGGCGGTGCTGTTGAACAACGTCATGCCGGGGGCCAAGTGGTTCCCTGGGGCCCAGACCAATTACGCGCACCAGGTGCTGCGGCATGTGCAGCCGGCACACGATGCGGGGTTTTTGGCCGTCATCAGCCACAACGAAAAAGGCCTGCGCCGCGAAATGACCTGGCCCGAGCTGCGCCGCCAAGTTGCGGCCATGGCGCTGCATCTGCAGGCCCAGGGTGTGCAGCCGGGGGACAGGGTGGCGGCTTATCTGCCCAACATCCCCGAAGCCATGGTGGCGTTTTTGGCCACCGCCAGTGTGGGCGGCGTGTGGAGCATTTGCGCGCCCGACATGGGCACCAACGCGGTGCTCGACCGCTTCAAGCAAATCGAGCCCAAGGTGCTGATTGCGGTGGATGGCGTGAGCTATGGCGGGCGCGACTTTGACCGCATGGGTGTGGTGCAGGAGCTGCGCGACGCGCTGCCCAGCGTGCAGCACGTCATCGTGCACGACAACCTGGGCACACTCGACCTTGCCCAATGCGACGTGGGTGCCAGCGTGCAGATGTCCACCATCACCGCGCGGGACGACGCCCAAGTGCAGGCCTTTGAGCCGATGTGGCTGCCGTTTGACCACCCGCTGTGGATTGTTTATTCCAGCGGCACCACCGGCCTGCCCAAGCCCATCGTGCACGGCCACGGCGGCACGGTGATCGTGGCGCTGGCCAACAAAATTTTGCACAACGACATCGGCTGCAGCTACCAACCCAACAGCTGGGGCGAGCGCTTTCATTGGTACAGCTCCACCGGCTGGGTGATGTGGAACGCGCAAGTCGCGGGCCTGCTCAATGGCGTGACCTGCGTGATTTACGATGGCAACCCCGGCGGCAGCAAAGACAACCCCGACTGGGGCATTTTGTGGCGCTTGGCGGCGCAAGAGCGCGTCACATTTTTTGGCGCAGGCGCGGCGTACTTTGCCAACTGCCATAAAGCCGGTTTGGACATTTCGCGCAGTGGCGATTTGTCGCGGGTGCGCGCATTGGGCACGACGGGTTCGCCCCTGTCGGCCGACACACAAAGCTGGGGGGTGGACCAATTCAAGGCCATTGGCACCGACATTTGGTGGTGCAACATCTCCGGCGGCACCGACTTTGCGGGCGCTTTTGTCGGCGGCCACCGCGAACTGCCGCAAGAGCCCGGCGTCATGCAATGCCGCGAACTCGGCTGCGCGGTCGAGGCCTGGAACGAAGCGGGCGAGCCGGTGTTGGGCGAAGTGGGCGAGCTGGTCTGCACCCAGCCCATCCCGTCCATGCCGCTGTATTTCTGGAACGACAAGGACAACGCCCGCTATCTGGCCAGCTATTTTGAGATGTACCCCGCAGGCCACGGCCGCCAGCCCGGCGGCGGCGACGGCCCGGCCAGCATGGGTGGCGTGTGGCGGCATGGCGACTGGCTGCGCATCGGCAATGCGCAAGGGGTGGGCGAAGGCTGCGTGATCTTTGGCCGAAGCGACGCCACCATCAACCGCTACGGCCTGCGCATGGGCACCAGCGAGCTGTACAGCGCCGTCGAGGCCCTGCCCGAAGTCATGGACTCGATGGTGGTG
>JBIKQY010000429.1:0-2645 GCA_044349465.1 Limnohabitans sp.
TCGGTGGTGCGCCCATGCCCATGTTGTCGCTCAAGGCGAAGCGCACTGGCCACGATGTGGCCGTGCCGCGCCAAATCGCCACTGGGCGGCGCGAGCCCTCTTCGGCCATGGCGTAAACGAACAGGGTCGCGCCTGCAGCGATTTGGCTTTGCACCTCGGGCGAGACACGGACCTCGCCCTCAATGAGCGGCTGGGTGTCGCCCACCGCAGTCGCCGCAGGCAAGGCCCCCGCCCCCACTGCGGCAAGCACTGCGGGTGCCGCCGCCATCTCGGCCGCTTGCGCCAGCGCCTGCTGCAAGCCTTGGCCTGCCTCACTGTCGGCAGGCACCAAAGCCAAGGCACGTTGCCAATAGCCTTGCGCAGCGGCATGCCGTTTTTCGGACAGCGCGGCACTGCCCGCCAACACCAGCGCATTCAGGTGCTGGGGTTGATCACGCAGCACATTTTGAATCCACTGCCAGGGCTCGCCGGTGTAGACACCACCTGCGCTCAAAGCCTTCATCTGCGCCCGCTCGATCCACAGATCGGGCTCGGGCGACAGGGCCAAGACGCGAGCCAGGGCCTGCTCGGCCGGGGCATGCGCATTTTGGGCGGCGTGCAGCCGCGCCAGCGTCAACCAAGCCTGGTCATCGTCAGGGCGTTTTTGCGTGGCTTCTTGCCACACGCGGGTTTGCTCGGCCAGTTTTTCGGGGGTGGTGGCGCTGATCTTGACCCGCTGGCTCAAGGGCTCAGGCCACCAGGTCTGGGGCGAACCCAATTGCACATAACTCAGGCCACTGAGCAACACCAGGGCCACGACCATCCAGAGCCAGCGCGCTGGCACTGCGGCAACGGGTGTGTCGTCGGACTGCGCCGCATCGTCCAGCAGATGGCGCAGCAACTCGTCGCGCGCCGCCTGATGCTGCAGCGCCGTCAAACGGCCTTCGGCCAAAGCACGGTCCAAGTCGGCCAGATGCTCCTGGTGAATCCTGCGGTTGATTTTGGACTGCTGCTCAGGCCCCACGACCAGGGCCTGTTTTTTCAGGCCACGCTGCACGACCCACGCGGACAACCCGCCCAAGGCGAACAGTGCCAACAACAATCCCAGCCAAGGCGGCATATCGGACATCAGGACTCCAGCAATTGGCGAACGCGTGCGCGTTCGCTGTCAGTCAAAGTGGCGGGCGCAGCGGCTTTACGCCGCATCAAGCGCAGCGCCACGGCCAATGCGCCCAACAACAACACAAAGGGGCCAAACCACAGCAGCCAGGTCACGGGCTTGACCTCGGGCTTGTAGAGCACAAAGTCACCGTAGCGGCTGACCAAAAAGCTGCGGATGTCGTCATCGCTTTGGCCCTGCTCGATCAGGCTGCGCAGCTCACGGCGCAGGTCCAGCGCCAGCTCGGCATTCGACGAGGCCAGCGATTCGTTTTGGCACACCAGGCAACGCAACTCGGCCGCGATGTGGTCCCAGCGCGCCTGCACTGCGGGCGACATGGGTGCATCGGTTTGGACCGCGGCTGCTGCCTGAACCGCTGGCAAAGCAGCGGGTGCCAAGCCCGATACGGCTTGGGCAAGAGGGCTGGGTTGCATGGCGTTGACCGGCAAGCCAGGCGATGCAGCACCAGCCCCTGTGACCATGATGGCCATGCCGATCGGAAGACATGCCCTCACCAGAGCGCGTAGTGCCATGTGAAAGTCAGTCATGCCAACGTCCTTGCCCCTGTAGGAGCCCACCCCGTGGGCGATGGGCGTGGAACATGCCCGCCAAGGCATCGCCCACGGGGTGGGCTCCTACAAGAAATGCCGCTCGCATCAGTTCACCCCCCGCAGCAAGGGCAAGAGTTTTTGCTGCACCACGTCGGGCGTCAAGGCCCCGGCGTGCTTGAAGCGCACCACGCCTTCACGGTCCACCAAATAGGTTTCGGGCAAGCCGTACACGCCAAAATCCATGCCCACCCGGCCGTCCATGTCCAGCAGGTTCACGCCAAAAGCCTGACCCTGTTTTTGCAACCAGGCCTGACTGCGGGCCGAGGCTTTTTGCAACGACGCGACGCTTTGCGGGTCCTGCCCCGACAGCTCCGAGGCCTGCAGCTCTTTGTAGTTGATGCCCACCATGTTGAGGCCGGGCTGCCGAGACAGCGCCATCAAGATCGGGTGCTCTTCCTTGCAACCCGCGCACCAGGTGGCCCACAGGTTGACCAAGGTGAGCTGCCCCTTGAATTGCTCAGCGCTGAACACGCCCTGCCCGCCCACCACGGGCAACTCAAAAGCCGGTGCGGGGCGGCCAATGAGCGGCGAGGGAATCTCTTGCGGGTTGCGCGTCAGGCCCACGGCCAAAAACACCACCATGCCCAAAAACAGCGCCAGCGGTAGAAACACCCAGCGCGGCATGTGCCGAGCTGGGGCGTTGGCAAAAGCTCCGCTCATGACAAGGCTCCTTGGGCCAAACCGGCTGGCGTTGCAGCGCGGTCCAGCGAAGGGGCCTGTCGGTAGCGCCGATCAAAAGCGGCCAGCCCACCCCCCAAGACCATGAACACCGCGCCCAACCAAATCCACGACACAAAAGGCTTGTGGTAGACCCGAAAACTCCACTGCGGCGGCTCACCCGTCAAAGGCTCGCCCAAAGACACATAACGGTCGCGCCACAGGTTGCGGTCAATCGC
>JBIKQY010000431.1:0-2637 GCA_044349465.1 Limnohabitans sp.
CTTCGAAGAAGAGGGCATCCTGCAAGAGATCGAGGCCTATGCCCCGCTGGTGCCGGACGGCAGCAACTGGAAGGCCACCATGATGATCGAGTACACCGACATCAACGAACGCAAGCGCGAGCTGGCCAAGCTGATCGGCGTGGAAGACCGCATGTTTGTCGAGGTCGAAGGCCATGGCCGCGTGTATGCCATTGCCGACGAGGACCTGGACCGCGAGACCGATGAAAAAACTTCGGCCGTGCACTTCGTGCGCTTTGAACTCAAGCCCGCCATGTGCGCGGCTGTGAAGGCTGGCGCTGGCGTCAAGATGGGTTGCGACCACACGCACTACCCGTCGCACATCGACATCGCCCCCGACACGCTTGCCAGCTTGGCGGGCGACTTGAAGTAAGGCCTTGGGCTTTACAGGCCCAGCAGCGCAGGGTCACCCTGACCGTGGCGCAGCACGGTGGGTTCATCGCCGCTCATGTCGATGACGGTGGTCGGCTCCAGCGAGCAGGCCCCCGCATCGATGACCGCGCCCACTTGGTGTTCCAGCCGTTCGCGAATGTCTTCGGGGTCGTTCAGCGGCAGCTCTTCGCCCGGCATGATGAGCGTGGCCGCCAGCAGTGGCGCACCATGCAGGCTGAGCAATTCCTGCAGCACTTTGTGCTCGGGCACGCGCAGGCCAATGGTTTTGCGTTGGGGGTGACTCAGCCGACGCGGCACCTCCTTGGTGGCTTCCAAAATGAAGGTGAAAGGCCCGGGCGTGGCCTGCTTGATGGCGCGAAACTGCCGGTTGTCCACCCGTGCATAGTTGGCCAGCTCACTCAGGTCGCGGCACAACAAGGTTAGGTGGTGCTTGTCGTCTATGTTCCGGATGCGGCGCAACTGGTCGGCAGCGTTCTTGTCGTCCAGGTGGCAGACCAGCGCGTAGCTGGAGTCGGTGGGCACGGCCAACACGCTGCCTTGGTTGAGCAGTTGCACGGCTTGTTTGAGCAGGCGTGCTTGCGGGTTGTCGGGGTGAACGGTGAAAAACTGGGCCATGGTTGCGTGCAGTCGATTGCCAGTGATGTGTGAATATCTTTATATGAGGGCAGGGCCCGCATTGAAAAGAGGCCTGCCTCAGGTTTCAGGGGGCTGGATGGTGATGCGGTTCTCGCGCACGGTGAGCCAGGCCCCCAAAGCGCCACACAGCGCAATCAGACCCATGCCCACAAAGGTCCATTGGTCGGGCAGGTGGTTGAACACGATCCAGCCGCCCAGCACACCGAAACCAATTTGTGCGTACATGTAAGGGGTGAGTGTGGCGGCCGGGGCGCGGCCATAAGCCAGGATCAGGAAAAAGTGCCCCACTGTGCCCATCAGGCCCATCAGAAATAGCTGTAGCCAGACCAGTCCATCGGCGGGCATTTGCCAGACGAAAGGCAGCATGAGGGAGGCCAGCACCGTGACGATCCAGCCCGTGTAAAAGTGCGTGGTGATCGGGTCTTCGGTCTTGGACATGTGGCTGGTCAGAATCTGGAACCCGGCATTGGCCAGCACCAGCAGCAGGGGCAAGGCCAAGACCCAGTCAAAGTCTTGGCCGCCTGGGCGAATGATGACCAGCGTGCCCACAAAACCGCCCAACACCAGCAGCCAGCGCAAAGGGCGAATGCTTTCTTTGAGTATCCAGGCCGAAAACAAGGTGATCAACAGTGGGCTCAACAGCGTGATGGCGGTGAACTCGCCCACGGGCATGTACTTGAGGCTCGTGAAGGCCAGGACGCCGCAGGCAAACAAAAGCAGCCCTCGCACCAGCTGAAAGCGGGGATTGCGGGTGCGCAACACCTGTCGGCCACGGCCTGGCCAGACCACTGCGGTGGTGATGAGCGCTTGGATGACGTAGCGGAACCACAGCGCCACCAACACCGACAGTCCCGCGCTCACATGCCGGGTGGTGGTGTCCAAGGTGGCAAAGCAGGCGGTGGCCAGAACGGCAAAGCCGATGCCCTGAAGGCTCGCGTATCGGTGCGTCGGGGTCACTGAATGCGGTCGGCCAGCAGGTCCCAAACGGGGGTCAGTTGACCAGGCAAGAAGGGCAGGGTGCCCAAGTCGATGCGGCTTTCGTCGGGGCTGTGAAAGTCACTGCCGCGCGAAGCCAGCAAATCAAATTCGAGGGCGGTTTCGGCGTAGCGCACCGCTTCTTGTGAGGAGTGGCTGCCGGTGATGACTTCCACGCCGCGCCCGCCGTGGGCCTTGAACTCGCTGAACAGCGCGTACTCTTCGTTGGGCGTGAAACCGTAGCGGGCCGGGTGGGCAATGACGGCGATGCCGCCAGCCTCGGTGATCCACTGCACCGCTTCTTGCAAGCGCGCCCAGCGGTGTGGCACGTAGCCGGGCTTGCCTTCGGTCAGGTATTTGCGGAACACCTCGGAGGTGTCGCTGCACACGCCTGTTTCGACCAGGTGCCGGGCAAAGTGGGTGCGCGAAATCAGTTCGGGATTGCCCACGTAATGCAGGGCACCTTCGTAGGCGTTTTTGATGCCGACTTTGGCCAGGCCGTCCGACATCTCTTGTGCGCGTTCACTGCGCCCGCCTCGCGTGCGGCGCAAGCCGGCCACCAGGGCGCTGTTGTGCGGGTCAAAGCCCAGGCCCACGATGTGCACCGTCTGGTGG
>JBIKQY010000430.1:0-2637 GCA_044349465.1 Limnohabitans sp.
CTTATTACCTGTCCAATCCGCTCGAAATTTTCGCCATCTGGCAAGGCGGCATGAGTTTTCATGGCGGCTTGCTGGGGGTGATGCTGGCCATGGTCTGGTTTGCTAGAACCCGACAGCGGCCGTTTTTGCAGGTCATGGACTTTGTGGCCCCTTGCGTGCCCACGGGCCTTGCGGCTGGGCGCATTGGCAACTTCCTGAACGGCGAACTCTGGGGCCGCGTGGCCGATCCTTCCCTGCCTTGGGGCATGGTGTTCCGGGGTGCGGGTGATTTGCCGCGCCACCCCTCGCAGCTGTACCAAATTGCCTTGGAAGGCTTGCTGCTGTTTGTGTTGCTGTGGTGGTTTGCCCGCAAAGACCGTCCCACGGGCCAAGTTTCGGGTGCGTTTTTGCTCGGTTACGGCTTTTTCCGCTTCGTGGCCGAATTCTTCCGTGAGCCCGATGCGCATCTTGGCCTCTTGAGCCTGGGCATGAGCATGGGGCAGTGGCTGTGCGTGCCGATGATGCTGGGTGGCGTGGTGTTGTGGGCCTTTTCAGCCAGACGTGCAAGCTGAGGTGAGGGGCTGACACCTTCGGGTCAGCGCCCGGGTTCGCATTCCTTCAAGATGAAGCATCTTTTGACTTGGAAGGAAGGGGCCCATGAACTTGCTGCGCAGAAACTTTTGGCTTGCTGGTTTTTCAACCCTGTTGCTCGGTGCGTGCTCGGGGACCCTGCCCACAGGGGGATCTGATAAACCGCCCGTGGTCTTTGTTCACGGCAATGGCGACTCCGCCGCCTTGTGGCAAAGCACGCTCTGGCGCTTTGAATCCAACGGCTGGCCGCGTGATCGATTGCATGCCATCGATGTGCCTTATCCCTTGGCGCGAGACGCCGACAACAAAGCCCAAGCGGGCCGCACCTCAGCAGCCGAGCACATGGCCTTTTTGCGAGAAGAAGTGCAAGCGGTCCTTAAGCGCACGGGTGCTGCGCAGGTGGTCTTGGTGGGCAACTCGCGGGGTGGCAATGCGATTCGGAACTTCATCTGCAACGGCGGGGGGCAAAATTTGGTCAGCCATGCGGTGCTGGGCGGGACACCCAACCACGGTGTGCAGGCCATCCCCGGCGTCAATGAGGCCAATGAATTTTCTGGCACCGGACCTTTTTTGAGTCAGCTCAATGCGCCCAAAAATGCGCAAGGCGACGAGGTGTGCGGCCCTGCCAAATGGCTGACCATCCGATCGGACAACAACGACAAATTTGCCCAGCCCGATGGCCTTTGGATTGGCATGAAAGGCAAAGCGACGAACGTGACTTTTGCCGGCCCGGAACTCAAAGGGGCGACCAACGTGGTGATTCCCAAAATTGACCACCGCGAAACCTCTTACTCAGCGGCGGCTTTTGAGGCCACTTACCGCTTCATCACCGGTCAAGCGCCCCAAGTGGGCATCCGACCTGAAATCGCGATGGTGCTGAACGGCAAATTGGTCGGCTTGGGCTTGAACCCGCAGGACCCCAAAAGCGGCAACTACTCAAACAACTTGCCCCTAGCGGGCGCAAGCCTGACGGTGTTTGCGGTGGACCCGCTCACCGGCCAGCGCCAGGGTGCTGCCGTGCACCGCAAAACCGCAGGTGCCGATGGCCTGTGGGGGCCGTTCAAGGCGCAGGCTCAAACGGCTTATGAGTTTGTCATCGAGGCCCAAGGCTATGCCACCACCCACATTTACCGCAGCCCGTTTCCTCGCTCCAGCGACATCGTTCACATGAAGCCCGAGCGCGTGGCCGAAGCCGACCGGTCGGCTGCAGCGCTGGTCAGTTTTGTCCGGCCTCGTGGCTACTTTGACCCACCCCGCGACACCATGCGTCTGGACGGCAAGACAAGCTTGCCGGGTGTGCCCCCCGGCGCGGGCGTGGCCAGCAGCAAATTGCGTTTGGATGACAAAACCCAGCGCAGTGTGGCCGCAGAATTCAACGGCGAGCGCCTGGTGGGCTTGACCTGGCCCCTGGCCGAGGGTCACACCACGGTGCTGGAGTTGACTTACTGAGCCTGACCCGGTGCGGGAGAGGGGGAGGGCACCGTTTTGTTTCGGTGCTCCAAGTTTTTCAAGGTGGCGGACGGCAGTTCGCCAAACAGGTGTTTGTAGTCCTGTGCGAATTGGCTCAGGTGCCAAAAGCCCCAGTGCGAGGCGATGTCCTGAATGGTCACCCCGGGGGTGGCTTGGCGCAGTGAGCGTCGCACACCATTGAGCCGCAATGAGCGCAGGTATTTGACCGGGGTCGTGCCCAGTACGTCCTGAAAACAGTAGTTGAGCTTGCGCCGGCTCGTGCCCACACGGCTGCACACTTCCAGGATCGACAGCGGCTCGTCGGCGTGTCCCAGCATCAGCTCACAGGCGCGGTCGACCAGTTTTTTGCGCCGCTCCAAGTTGGGCAGCTCAGAGGTGTCCACCTGAGGAGGCAGGGCTTCGAGCCATTCCATCAGGATCTCGTCGCGCAGTTGGCGCAGGGCCTGTGGGTCGTGCTGGCGGTTCGCCAGCGCACTGGCTTGGTCCAGCACCGTGAGCTGCAGGTCGCGCAGGTTTTGGGCTTTGATGTAGGTGGTTTGCAGCACCAGCTGCTTTTCAAGCCAGTGTGCCAGGGGCTTTTGGTACATGCGCTCCCAC
>JBIKQY010000072.1:0-9197 GCA_044349465.1 Limnohabitans sp.
CGCGCCCGCCATGAACTCGGGCTACTGGAAGCTCTACATCGACCATGTGCTGCAAGCCGACGAAGGCGCAGACATGGACTTTTTGGTCGGCCAACGCGGCTCGGCCGTGCCCAAAGACAACCACTGAGATGCACTGCAAACTGGGCGTTGTTGGATTTGTCATCCCGGGCTTGGTTGTTTCTGTCATCCCGGGCTTGACCCGGGATCCATCCCCCAAACGCCCTGGATGCCGGATCAAGTCCGGCATGACAGCTCAAGATGGATATCGGATCAAGTCCGGCATGACAGTCAACCCTTATTCATCCAATTTTTCAGGAGATTTTTCATGCGTATTTTGATCACCGGCGGTGCCGGATTTTTGGGTGCCCGACTGGCCCGCGAGATTTTGAAGCGTGGCCAACTCAACGGCCAAAACATCACCGAACTGGTGATTGCCGACCTGTTCCCTGCCCCTGCTGACCTTCTGGCCGACGCACGCGTGAAAGGCCATGCAGGCCCCATGCTGGAACAAGGTGACTTGTTCAAGAGCGGGTTTGATGGCGTGTTCCATTTGGCATCGGCCGTGTCGGGCGAGTGCGAACTCGACTTTGACCTGGGCCTGCGCTCCAACGTGGACAGCTCGCGCTTGTTGCTCGACAGCATCCGCGTGTCCACCGAGCGATTGGGCAAAGCCCCACGCTTGGTGTTTGCCAGCTCGGTCGCGGTGTTCGGCCCCGATGCGGCCAACCCCATGCCTGCGCTGGTGGCCGACACCACCTTGCCCACGCCACAAACGTCTTATGGCACACACAAGCTGATGATCGAGTACATGGTCGCCGACTACACCCGCAAGGGCTACATCGACGGCCGCGCAGCGCGCTTGATGACGGTGGCCGTGCGCCCTGGCAAACCCAACGGTGCCGCGTCTTCGTTCTTCAGCGGCATCATCCGCGAGCCTTTGGCGGGCACGGCCACCACCTGCCCGGTGGATGCCACCGTGTCGCACCCCATCTCTTCGCCGGGCAACACCGTGCACGGTTTGATCACCGTGTTCGAGGCCAGCCGCGAAGCCTTCGGTGGCCGCATGGCGCTGAACCTGCCGGGCTTGAATGTGAAAGTGAGCGACATGCTGGCCGCATTAGAAAAAGTGGCTGGCTCCGCCGTGCGTGCCCGCGTGACTTTCCAGAAAGACGAACGCATCGCCGCCATCGTGGACAACTGGGCCAAGGGCTGCACCTTTGAACGTGCACATGCATTAGGCCTCAGGGCCGATGCCAGCTACGAAGCCATCATCGAGCAGTACATCGAGGACTGCAAAACCCGCCCAGGCTACCCGGCCGAGGCCTTGAACGGTTTGAAGTGAGCTTCAAAAAAGGCCGCCACGCTGATGCTGCGTGGCGGCCTTTTCTTTTCCACACGGGTACACCCATCAAAAATGCGTGCTAATCGCCCCACTGATGCGGCCATCGTCTTCGATGACCGCCATCCAGCGCCACTTGTCAAAGGTGGTGCAGGGGTGAGAAATGCCCAGTGCCACGCGGTCGCCCACTTGCGGCCAGACACCTTCAGCAGCAAACACCATGTGCGCGTGCTGGTCGCTGAGCGCCTTGACTTTCCAGGACTCGGGCGTGGCCTGCATGGCACCCTCGCCGCGTTGACCGCGTGCCGCCCAGCGCACCGGCATGGGCATGCACTGGTCAAACGACAGATCGCGCCGCCCCGCGCTCAAAATCGCCAGCCCCGGCTCGGGCACCGACTGCACCTTGGCCCACACCTCCAGCGCGGGTTGCAGCGAGGCGCTCAAGCCCTCACGCGCCTCGACCAACTTCAGATAGCGGGCGTAGTTCCAGTGGTCGTGCGTCACGTAACAGCCCGAGCGCAACACGCCTCGCACCGGACGGCTTTGGACCTGGGTTTTGAGCATCGGGATCACCAGATCAAACACGGCCGAACCACCAGCCGACAACAAGACCTCGTCATCGCCCCACAGGTGCTGCGCATCGATTTGCTGCACCAGCGCCTGCACACCGCGCACCAGGGCGCTGACGGCCTCCATGTCGTGCGCGCTGTCACACTTACCCAGCCCGCCCTCGTAGCACTCCACACCGCCCAGGCGCACCACGCCCGACTCGGCCATGGCCTGCGCCAGCAGCAGGGCTTGTTCGTTGGTGCGACAGCCCGTGCGGTAGCCCGCGATGCCCAGCTCCAAAAGCACATCCCAACAACGCGGCTGACCACGCCGAGCGCCCCAGTCGGTCAAGGTCTGCAACTGCGCCAGCGAATCCACCAGAAACCAGACACGCGCCTGTGGGTGCTGGCGCAACAAAAAATCCAGCCCGTCCAGATCGGCATCGGACACCAACTGGTTGGCGATGATGGCGCGCTGCGCCCCGGCTGCCAGGCCCACGCGCAGCTGGTGCACATTGGCAAAGGTCAGGCCCCATGCCCCGGCTTGCAGTTGCATGCGAAACAACTCGGGCGACATCGTGGTCTTGCCGTGCGGGGCCAGAGCCACGCCTTTGCGCTGCACAAAGTCCTGCATCCAGGCCAGGTTGTGCGCGAGCGCCGGGCGGCGCAGCACGGCCACCGGATAGGCCAGCGCATCGTCCAGCAAATGCCAGCCGCGCGCGCCCAATTGCGACACCGCACAAGGCTCGGCAGCCAAGGGGAAGCCTTTGCAAGCAGCGTTCAGTACAAAATCGTGTGCCATGTCTCTCAACTCCATTCATCGCGTGGACGGTTTGCTGGTGATTTTCCCACCACAGACTGAACCTTTTCTGCATTTATTCACATGACACACCCCTCCAAAACCCTCGACATCGTGGCCTTGGGAGAAGCCATGGTCGAGTTCAACCAAACCCCGGGCCAAGCCCCCGACGAGCCACCCATGTACCTGCAAGGCTTTGGGGGAGACACCAGCAACGCGGCCATTGCCGCAGCGCGGGCAGGCGCACGCGTGGCTTACCTGAGCCGCTTGGGCACCGACCGCTGGGGCGAGCGACTCATGGACTTGTGGCAGCGCGAGAACGTGGACACCCACACCGTGCTGGGCGACGCACAAGCGCCCACCGGCATGTACTTTGTGAGCCACGACGCACAAGGCCACCACTTCAGTTATGCGCGCGCCGGATCGGCCGCCAGCCGCATGCAACCGACAGACCTCGCGCACTGGCAAGACGCCATTGCCAGCAGCCAGTGGCTGCACCTGTCAGGCATCTCGCTGGCGATTTCAGCGTCAGCCTGCGACACGGCATTTGCCGCCATGCAGCATGCCCGCAACGTCGGCACACGCGTGGCGCTCGACTCGAATTTGCGCTTGTCGCTGTGGCCGCTGGCCCGGGCGCAGGCCTGCATCCGCCATGCGGTGAGCTTGTGCGATTTGTTCTTGCCCAGCCTCGAAGACATGACCGCGCTGACGGGCCTCACGCAAGCGCAAGACATCATCGACTGGAGCCATGCCCACGGTGCAGCGCAGGTAGTGCTCAAGCTGGGGGCCGATGGCGCGTTGGCCAGCAACGGCACCCAGCGCCGCAGCGTGCCGGGTTATGCCGTGCACGCACGGGACGCCACCGGCGCAGGCGACTGTTTTGCGGGCAATCTGTTGGCGCAACTGTCTTCGGGCCACAACCTGTGGGACGCCACGGCCTTCGCCAACGCTGCAGCCGCCTTGTCGGTGCAGGGCATCGGGGCCGTGAGCCCTTTGCCCCGGCGCAATGCTGTGTTGGACCTGCTTGATCAAGGTACACACGCATGAATACCTCCACCGTCAATCAAACCACCACACACCCGTCTTCTCCCCAACGGCCCGTGATCGCCATCGACTGGGGCACCTCCTCGCTGCGAGGTGCGCGGCTGGACAACACTGGCCTGGTACTTGAATCCCGCGAATTTCCACGCGGCATCCTCACGGTGCCACCCGGCCAATTTGAAGCGGTGTTCCACGAACTCTTTGGCGACTGGATGCAAGAGCCAGGTGCGCTGTGCCTGATTTCGGGCATGGCGGGCAGCCGCCAAGGTTGGCAAGAAGCGCCCTACTGCCCCTGCCCCGCAGGCTTTGCCGAGTTGGGCCAACATCTGCTGTGGCTGCAGCCTGATCGCATCGCCTTGGTGCCGGGACTGAGCTGCACGAGCACCGACACGCTGAACACCCCCGATGTGATGCGCGGTGAAGAAGTACAAATTTTTGGTGCATTGCAACTGGCAGGACGCGACAGCGCCACACTGGTGCTGCCCGGCACACACAGCAAATGGGTGCAGGTGCAGGGTGGCCGCGTTACGCAGTTTCAGACTTTCATGACCGGTGAGGTGTTTGCGCTGATGAGCCAGCACTCGATTTTGGGCAAGACCCTTGATCTGAACGGGGCCTTCGACGAATCGATTTTTTTGCAAGGCGTGGACCAAAGCCAGCAAGCGGGCAGCGTGCTGCACCACCTGTTTGCGG
Source organism: Limnohabitans sp. (assembly GCA_044349465.1). Classification (GTDB taxonomy): domain Bacteria; phylum Pseudomonadota; class Gammaproteobacteria; order Burkholderiales; family Burkholderiaceae_C; genus Limnohabitans_A. The sequence continues at coordinate 4,421 of JBIKQY010000072.1, forward strand.
TGCGCACCCTGGGCTTGTTTGAGCGCCTGAGCGCGGCCCAATTGCCCAGTTACTTGTCGGGCCTGTTGATCGGCGAAGAGCTACGCACCCAACGTCTGTCGCCCGCGCAGGATGGGCCCGTGATCCTGATCGGCAGTGACGCCCTCACGCTGCGTTACACCCTGGGTCTGCAACACATGGGCATCCCCTGCCAAAGCCACGGCGCTGAAGCCACTTGGGCGGGCCTGTTCGCACTGGCATCAACATGCTGAGCCTCGCAAATCATCCCCCTGTAGGAGCCCACCCCGTGGGCGATGGGCGTGGCACACGCCCTGAAAACCATCGCGCACAGGGTGCGCTCCCACAGCGAGCCCAGACCTCTTTTGTAGGAGCCCACCCCGTGGGCGATGGGCGTGGCACACGCCCTGAAAACCATCGCGCACAGGGTGCGCTCCCACAGCGAGCCCGGACCTCTTTTGTAGGAGCCCACCCCGTGGGCGATGGGCGTGGCACACGCCCTGAAACATTCACCAACACCCCACCATGACACCCTCCTCAAACCCCGCGTCGATCCTGGCCCAAGCCATGGCCCAACTGCCCCTGATCGCCATCCTGCGCGGACTCACACCCGCCGAAGCACCCGCCATAGGTGAGGCACTGGTCAGCAGCGGCTTTGCCATCATCGAGGTGCCGCTCAACTCGCCCGAGCCCTTGAAGAGCATCGCCGCACTGACTCAGCAATTTCCGCAAACCCTGATCGGCGCAGGTACGGTGCTGAACGCGCAGCAGGTCAAGGACGTTCACGCAGCAGGCGGACGGCTGGTCGTGGCCCCCAACTTCAACCCGGCGGTGGTCGCGCAAGCCTTGGCCCTGAACATGGTGGTGCTGCCTGGCGTGGCCACACCCACCGAAGCCTTTGCAGCGCTCGATGCAGGTGCGCACGGCCTCAAGCTGTTCCCAGCCGAAATGATCTCACCAGCCACCGTCAAAGCCATGCGCGCCGTGCTGCCCAAAGCAGCGGCCCTGATGCCGGTGGGCGGCATCACGCCCGACAACATGGCCGTTTACCGCGCCGCAGGCGCGAGCGGTTTTGGTTTGGGTTCGGCTTTGTACGCGCCGGGGAGGTCGGCGCAAGCGGTGCAACAGCAGGCGCAAGCATTTGTGCGAGCGTTCAAGGGCTAAGCGAATGAGCTTGGCTCAACAACACACACATCCATCAGCAAACCCCACGTCCTAGCCAACCCCACGTCCTAGCCAACCCCACGTCCTAGCAAACCCCATGTCATGCCGGACTTGATCCGGCATCTAGGCTGGACAACCATGGACCCCGGATCAAGTCCGGGGTGACAAAAATGAAGCTCAAGCTTTCTCCCCCAGCCGCCCATCCCTGAAATCCGCCAGCGCCTGGTAGATCTCTTCCTTGGTGTTCATCACAAACGGGCCGTACTGCACGATGGACTGCTTGAGCGGTTGGCCTGCCACCAGGATCAGCTTGGCATCGGCACTGGCTTCGATCACCACCCCATCGGTCTGCGGTGTGTTTTTCAAAATGGCCATGCGCTGCAGGGGCACGGCCTGCCCACTGATACGGACTTCTCCACGGTACACGTACACAAAGGCGTTGTGGCCTTCGGGCAGTGTTTGCTCAAAACGTGCGCCCTGCGGCATGTGCACGTCCAGATAAACCGGCTGCGTGACCTCGCGGGTCACGGCACCCTGCACGCCGTGGCTGGCCCCAGCAATCACCGTGACGGCCACGCCTTCAGGCCTTTGGAACTGCGGCAGTTGCGCGTTTTGAAAGTCGCGGTACCACGGCGCTTGCATTTTTTCGCTGCTGTGCAGGTTCAGCCAGAGCTGAAAGCCTTCCATCACGCCATCGGCTTGCTGCGGGATTTCGGAGTGGATCACGCCCTGGCCTGCGGTCATCCATTGCACGCCGCCGTTTTGCAGCAGGCCTTCGTTGCCCGCGCTGTCGCGGTGCAGCATGCGCCCGGCGATCATGTAGGTCACGGTTTCAAAACCCCGGTGAGGATGGTCCGGAAACCCCGCGATGTAGTCGTCTGGCTTATCGCTGCCAAAGGCGTCCAACATCAAAAACGGGTCGAGCCGGTGCTGCAGGTCTTGTGTGAGGATGCGGCTGAGCTTGACGCCCGCGCCATCCGAGGTGGCCTGGCCGGTGACCAGGCGTTCGATGGTGCGCGAGACGTGCACGGCGTGTGGGTTATCAGCTTGAGACACAACCGATCCTTTTCAAAAAACCAACGATCAACCGGGACGGTGCAAGGCGCAGATTTTGTTGCCGTCGGGGTCGCGCAGGTAGGCCAGGTAGAGCTTGCCTGCGGGGCCTTCGCGAAAGCCAGGTGGGTTTTCGCAGGTGACGCCGCCGTTGGCCACACCCGCCGCGTGAAAGGCATCACCCTGCTCAACGGATTTGACAGCGAAGCCGATGGTGCTGCCGTTGCCGTGGCAAGCGGGCTCACCGTTGATGGGCGTGGTGATGCCAAAAGTGCCCGTGGGGCTGCGGTAGAAATAGCGGTTGTTGTTGGCCACGCCCGGGCCATAGCCCAAGGTGCCCAACACGGCGTCGTAAAACTTTTTAGATACTTCCAAGTCTTTCACACCCACCATCACATGACTGAACATTGCGCTCTCCTTATAGACCCGTTGCCGGGCGAAATTATTGAGCTGCCATCGTAGCGGATACCGGGCGGCCTGGCTGGTTTAAGACTTTTTCAAGACCTCTTCAGTGACTGCCAGCGTGCGTGCGCTGGCCCTTGCAGGTTGGGCGGCAATTGGTGTTTGGCTTGCAAGTAGTGGTGTGTGTACACGTCCAGATAAGCCTGCAGGGTGTCAGCCGCACGCGTTTCGCCCGCCAGTTCCAGACACAGCGAGGCTACTTCGCTGGTGCAAAAGTGGTCATCGCGTTTGGAACGGCGCAACTGGTAGCGCGAGACCTGTTCAGGGTTCAGGCTGAGGACGGGCAAGCGGTTCAAGTAGGGGCTTTTGCGGAACATCTTGCGGGCCTCGGGCCAGGTGGCGTCGAGCAGGATGAACAGCGGGCGTGGGCCTGAGGGCCAGTTGTTTGAAAGGGTGGGCACCGCGTGCACCACCCGCTCAGGCGCCACAAATTCGCCCGGAAACACCACATACGGCTGCCACTGCGGATCGTCCAGCAGCGCCAGCAAGGCCGGGTCCACCTCGGTGCGGGCCCAACCAAAGGCGAAGGTGTCGGGCACCACATCGGCAATCAGCCAGCCGGTGTTGCTGGGCTTGAGGGGTTCGATGTCGGCCATGAGCAAACACATGCCCGAATGCGTGGGCACCTCAGGCAGCAGTGCGCAAATGCAGTGGCTGGGCACCAAGCGGCAGCCGGGGCAGCGCTCGCCTTTGATGCCGCCACGGGCCATGAAGGGCTTGGCGCTGCGGGCCAGGCGCTCGGTGCGCAGGCGCGAGACGGCATGGGGCAATCGGTGCGGGATGTTCATGACCTGGGCCCAGATCAGGCCGCTGGCGTGGCCATGCGCAGTTGGCGGGCCACTTCTTCGTCCCGCGCATCGTCGATCTCGCGCAGCACGGCCGCCATGTCCACATCGGCCGTCGAACGCTCAAAGTGACCGGTGAGCGGTGTTTCGTTGCTGAGCAAGCCTGCTTGGTACAAGCTCCAGATTTCGGGGCCGTAATCTGTCTTGAGCAACTCGGGGGCAAATTGCCCGAAGAAGTCGCGCAGGTTGCCCACATCGCGCAGCAGCATGCGCTGGGCGTGGTTGTTGCCTGCCGCATCCACGGCCTGCGGCAAGTCGATGATGACCGGCTCGTCCACGCCGGGCAGGTCGCCCTCGCCGGGGATGTGCGCCAACAAAATGTTGAACTCCGACAAGTCACCATGCACCACGCCCGCGCACAGCATGCGCACCACCTCGCCAATCAGGGTGGCGTGGTGTTGCAGCGCTTGCGCAGGGGTAAAAGCCACATCGTTCAGGCGCGGGGCAGCGTCGCCATAGGCATCGGTCACCAGCTCCATGAGCAGCACGCCATCAAAAAAATTGAAGGGCCGGGGCACACGCACACCGGCAGCGGCCAGGCGGTACAGCGCATCCACCTCGGCGCTTTGCCAGGCGGCTTCTTGTTCCTGGCGGCCAAACTTGCTGCCTTTGGCCATGGCGCGGGCCGAGCGCGAGTTTTTGACCTTGCGGTTTTCGGTGTAGTCCACCGCTTGCCGGAAGCTGCGGTGGGTGGCCTCTTTGTAGATCTTGGCGCAGCGGGTCTCGTCGCCACAGCGCACCACAAAGACCATGGCCTCCTTGCCGCTCATGAGCTGACGCACCACGGTGTCGATCAGGCCCTCTTCGACCAGGGTCTGCAGTCTCGGTGGTGCTTTCATCGGGCGGCTTCAGTGGTCAAGCAAGGCCCAGCCTGCGTGCTGGTTGGCCTTGTTGTTTTCGTATTCCCAGGCTGCGCCGCAGCGGTCGCAGCGGTAACGGGTGAAGCTGGCCTGCCCGTTGCCACGGTCTTCGCGGCTGTGGGTGCCTTGCACCAGTTCGGCGTGGCCAGGGGCTTTGCGCCAGTGGCGCTGAATGCCAGCGCAGGGTTCACACAAAACGGGGGCTGAGCGCTTGGGCGCGCTGGGGGATGACGGGGTCATGAGGGGGAGTTTCCTGGACAATGCCTTTTACGGCGATGCCTGCATTGTCGCCGCCCCGGGGTGTTACAGCACCCTGGCGTGACACAGATCGCCAAATAGATGGCCCCCGCTTGAAAGTGACAGCCCGCCGCACCAGACTGTGGCAGCATGGCTCAC
>JBIKQY010000432.1:0-2625 GCA_044349465.1 Limnohabitans sp.
GATCGTCCTTTGGGGGTTTTTGATTTGATTTGGTGCATTTCGGGGGCGATCCACCCCCGCGCACCAAAGAAAAGCAAGAAACGCACCCAAAGTAACTCGCCAATGCCGATCGCCTCGTCATGCCCCCAAACCGGTGCATTGGGCCGTCACGTAAGATGCGCACCTCTTACCGATCCAGTGTTCAGGATGACTCCTGCATTCCCCCATGGAAGCTTTCCTCGTCTCTACCGGCATCGTCGCCTTGGCCGAAATGGGTGACAAAACCCAGCTTTTGTCACTCGTGCTGGCCGCCCGTTTCCGCAAGCCTTGGCCCATTGTGTTGGGCATTTTGGTGGCCACACTGGCCAACCATGGTCTGGCCGGTGCCGTGGGCAGCTGGGTCACCACGTTCATGGGCCCCGATGTGCTGCGCTGGGTGCTGGGTGCGTCGTTTATCGCCATGGCCGCTTGGATGCTGATCCCCGACAAGCTGGACGACAAAGAAGGCGACAGCGCCCCGCGCATGGGGGTGTTCCTGACCACTGTGGTGGTTTTCTTTTTGGCTGAAATGGGCGATAAAACCCAGATCGCCACCGTCATGCTGGCCGCGCAATACAACGCCTGGTTTGCCGTGGTGGCGGGCACCACGCTGGGCATGATGCTGGCCAACGCACCCGTGGTGTGGTTCGGCGATGCCATCACCAAGCGTGTGCCGCTGCGTCTGGTGCACCTGATCTCGGCGGGCATTTTTGCCGTGCTGGGCGTGATCGCGCTGTCGGGCTGGGGGGCTTAAACGACAGTGGCGCGTGCCACGCCCAATCGCCCACGGGGTGGGCTCCTAAAACAGGCGGCGCGGTTCCTTGTAGGTGCGCACCCTGTGCGCGATGGTGTTCAAGGGCGTGCACCACGCCCAATCGCCCACGGGGTGGGCTCCTACAAACAGGCAGCGCGGTTCCTTGTAGGAGCGCACCCTGTGCGCGATGTTTTCAAGTGGGCGGTTGGCGTTTGTAGATGACGTGGTAAACCCCGGCCACCAAAACCGCACCGCCCAGCACATTGCCCAAAATGACGGGCAACAAGTTGCCCAGCATGCCGCCCCAAGTGATGGCGGTGTGGCCCGTCAGGCCTCCGTGCTGCAGCAGCATAGCCAGCGGCATCAGGTACATGTTGGCGATGCTGTGCTCAAAGCCTGCCGCCACAAAAGCCATCACCGGCAGCACCACGGCCACCGCCTTGTCGGTCACGCTGCGCCCGCCCATGGCCATCCAAACGGCCATGCACACCAGCACATTGCACAGCACCCCGCGCAGCAAGGCCGTGACAAACGGCAACTCCTGCTTGGCCACGGCGATCTGCACCACCTTCTGGCCAATCGCCCCGCCGTTCAGGCTGGTGTGCCCACTGGCCCACACCAGCAATGCCAGTCCAGCGGCCCCCACAAAGTTGGCTGCGCACACAATGGCCCAGTTGCGCAGCACCTGCGCCGTGCTGACCCGGCCATCGGCCCAGGCCATGACGATCAGGTTGTTGCCGGTGAACAGCTCGGCCCCAGCCACCACGACCATGAGCAAACCCATGGCAAACACCAGCCCGCCCAGCACCGAACTGGCCGCAAAACCCAAAGTGGGGTCGGACTTGACCAATACAAACAGCATGGCCCCCAGGCCAATGAAAGCCCCTGCCAACACACCCAACAAAGCCAGCGGCAATAGGGCCATGCGGGCTTTGGCCTCGCCCACCGCTTCAATGCGGCGAGCGATTTCTGCGGGGCTGTAGGCGTCCGAGCCATAGAGTTCTGCCATGCGTTCTCCTGAAAAAAGGGAGGCTCTTTTCGCCCTTATACTCGCCCCATGCGCCGATTTGAACCCGATTGCGGGCGCCGGAACCACCATGGTTTCGAAATTCAGCTAAATGGCGTGTGTTTCATCTCACAGAAACCCGGCCCAGCTGACTGCGAAGCCGGGTTTTGTTTTTTGCACACCACAACACATTCGATGCTGATTGCTCAATCCCAAAGCATGCTGTTTGAAGCCCCTTTGCCTTTGCAAAGCGGTGCGTCCATCCGTGGCTATTCGCTGAGCTACGAAACCTACGGCACGCTCAACGCCGACAAGTCCAACGCGGTGCTGATCTGCCACGCGCTCAATGCCTCGCACCATGTAGCAGGCGTGTACGCCGACCAACCCAAAAACGTGGGCTGGTGGGACAACATGATCGGCCCCGGCAAATCGCTCGACACCGACCGTTTCTTTGTCATTGGCGTGAATAACCTGGGCTCGTGCTTTGGCTCCACCGGCCCCATGCATGTGAACCCCGACACCGGTCGTGTGTACGGCGCGGACTTCCCGGTGGTGACGGTGGAGGACTGGGTCAATGCCCAAGCCCGCTTGCTCGACGCTTTGGGCATTCAACAACTGGCTGCCGTGATGGGCGGCAGTTTGGGCGGCATGCAGGCATTGAGCTGGACGCTGCAATACCCCGAGCGCGTAAAACACGCGGTGGTGGTGGCCAGCGCCCCTAACCTGAACGCCGAAAACATCGCCTTCAACGAAGTGGCGCGTCGCGCCATCGTGACCGACCCGGACTTTCACAACGGCCACTTTTACGCGCAAGGCGTGGTGCCCAAACGCGGCCTGCGCATCGCCC
>JBIKQY010000433.1:0-2623 GCA_044349465.1 Limnohabitans sp.
CTTTCATGGGGTTTCCAGGCGGTTGGCGGGTGGCGTGCATTGTGCGTGAGGGTGCGCTGGCTGTATGTCTTGTGTGGCACAGAACGATTGCGCTGGCCTGTCTGAGGCCAATGCCCTGCGCTCAGGCGATAATCACCCGGTGAAGCACGCCAGACCGTCGCTGGTGCAATCTCCGAAAGGAGGCACTGGAGGAACGTCCGGACTGCACAGGACAGCGTAGGAGGTAACACCTCTCCACCGTGAGGTGAGGATCAGAGCAACAGAGACGAGCCGATTGAGTTCGGGTGAAACGGGCAATCTCTACGCGCAGCAATACCAAGTAGGCCTTCCTGAAGGGATGCGGTTCGCCGCATGCCTTCTCCCTGTGGTTCCGCGGGGTGAGTTGGCGGGTAGGTAGCACCGAGCCGGGTGGGCAACCCCCGGCCCAGAGTAATGGCGGTCACGCAGCGGGCAACCGCTGTGCACAGAATCCGGCTTATCGGCGGGCTTCACACTTTTTCTCTTGGGCACAGCCCACAAAAAAACCCGCCGAAGCGGGTTTTTTTGAGGGGCTTCTAGCCAATCAGCCGCGGGACGGCATCAGGCTGCCAGCCAAGGCAAACACCGAATTGGGTGCGGTGATCTTCAAGGCGCTTTTGGGCTTGGCAAACACGCCGCGCTTGACGGCAGGTTGTGGTGCAGGCTCGACGGTCACACCTTTGGTGCGTTGCTCGGCCACCAGCTGGCGCAAGCTGATGGACTGCAGATGGGTCAGCATTTTTTCGTTCAGGCTGGCCCACAGCTCGCTGTTCATCCAGCCGCCTTCAGCAGCGGCTTCTTCTTCGGTGGGGGCGTCAACCGCGCCCACGATGTCGGCCATGGTGATTTTTTCAGCATTGCGCGACAACGAGTAACCGCCACCGGGGCCGCGGGTGCTCTCGACTAAGCCGTGCTGTCGAAGTTTGCTGAACAGTTGTTCCAGGTAGGACAACGAAATTTGGTGGCGTGTGCTGATAGCGGCCAGCGAAACGGGTCCACGGTCTTCGCGCAACGCGACATCGATCATGGCGGTCACTGCAAATCGGCTTTTGGTGCTCAAACGCATGCTGGGCTCCTTTCTGCGTTTTGGTGGCCTGCAATAGCAGGCCATCCTGTGGGGTCAAGACTGCATTGTGTGCAGGGGTGACTGAAGGGTCATTTTCTCAGACTGTATTGTCAGGTGGTGATAAACCGGTTTAATTCAAGGGTAAATCCGGGTTTTTTATCCCTTTTGACAGATTAAAAACAGATTAAAAACGTTCGTGGCTTTCCGTTTGACGCCACTGTCCAGGCACCAACGGTGCCAAACTGATGCGGCCAATGCGCTGGCGGCGCAGGTCTTGCAAGGGGCATTGTTCGTCCAGCCAGCGGCCCAAATCCAGCCCGTCAATGTCTTTGCCCGCGATGCGCAGCACCGTGAGTTGGTCGGTTTGGCGGTTGATGCTGGCGCGGATGCCCGGGCCGTTCAGGGCCTTGATCAGGCTTTCGGGCACTTCGCCGCCCACGGTGGCCATCCATTCTTGTTCCATCGGGCTGCGGCGGTCTTCGAGGTGGCGCAGGACGCTCACATCGTCCGTGAAGATGCACAGGCCGCTGGCGGGTTTGGCCAGTGGCAGGGGCATGTTCATTTTGGCCAGTCGCTCGGGGCCCCACAGGCCGGGCTGGGGGGCTTTGAGCCCCACGGTGTCTTGTAACCAAGCCAGATTGGCCACCCGGTGAGCTGGCTTGAACAGCACCAGGGTCATGGGGGCCAGTGCGGCCATCGAGACCAAGCGGTTGACCTGCACGGCTTGCTCGGGGCGCACACGCCGAGCCGGGTCGGTGACCACTTTGCCCGCCACTTGCACACCACCGGCCACGATCAGGGCTTCGGCTTCACGGCGCGAGCAGGTTTGCTCGGCGGCCACGCGTTTGGCCAGGCGGATGCCTTCTTCAGAGGAAATCATCAATGCTTTCAAAAATACTCAAAGCGAATCAAGACAGGGCTTGTTCGCGGATGTGGTCCACATGCGCTTGCAGGGAGCGGGCCGCCACAGGCCACAGGCGGGGTGGCACGTCGTCGTAGGCTTTTTCCACCCACTCTTGCAGGCTGCCTTGGGGCAGGGCTTGCATGGCGGCGGCGATTTTGGCTTCGCGCTTCAAGCGGTGCGCCTTCAGGTGCGTGATGGCTTGGTGGGCAAAGCCCAACACATGGCCATGCGCGGGCAAGATGAACTCAATGCCCCCGGCCTCGCAGGCCGCAGCCAGTTTGTCCAGCGAGTCGAGGTAGTCGCCCATGTGGCCGTCTGGCGGGTCGATCACGGTGGTGCTGCCGTTGAGCACATGGTCGCCCGAAAACAGCAGGCCGTCTTCTTCGAGCACCAGGCACAGGTGGTTGGCCGCGTGGCCGGGGGTGTGCACCACACGCAGGGTGTGGGTGATCTCGCCGTCCACGCCAATACCTTGCAGCACCAGTTTTTCGCCGTCGGCCAACTCACGCTCGGGGGTGAAGCGGCTGTTGGCGCGGGCCGTGGGTTTGGAGGCCAAGCCCAAGATGGGCGGCTTGTGGGTGCAAAGCGCCTGCAAGGGCGCTGCGCCGGGTGAATGGTCTGGATGTGAGTGGGTG
>JBIKQY010000434.1:0-2622 GCA_044349465.1 Limnohabitans sp.
CTGCTGGTGGCCGACACCGGTGTCAAAGCCACCGAGCACTTGCTGCAAGACCTCAAGCGCCGCGTCAAAGAGGCCAAAGCCACCGAGCCTTCGCAGGTCAAAACCTTGCTGGCCGACGCCATCACCGACTTGCTGTCGCCCCTGCAAAAACCCCTGAGCATTGGCGACCACAAGCCCACCGTGATCATGGTGGCGGGCGTGAACGGCGCTGGCAAAACCACCTCCATCGGCAAACTGACCAAGCACTTGTCCGACGAAGGCCTGAGCGTGCTGCTGGCCGCCGCCGACACCTTCCGCGCTGCGGCCAAGGAGCAACTGGCCGTTTGGGCCACCCGCAACACGGTCGAGATCATCAGCCAACAAGGCGGTGACCCGGCCGCGGTGAGCTTTGACGCGGTGAGCGCGGGCCGCGCCCGGGGCCGCGATGTGGTGCTGGTCGACACGGCAGGCCGCCTGCCTACCCAAACACACCTGATGGAAGAGCTGAAAAAGATCAAGCGCGTGGTGCAAAAGGCCGATGGCACGGCACCGCACGAGGTGCTGCTGGTGATCGACGGCAACACCGGCCAAAACGCCTTGGCCCAGGTCAAGGCCTTTGATGACACGCTGGGCCTCACGGGCCTGATCGTCACCAAGCTGGACGGCACCGCCAAGGGCGGGGTGCTGTGCGCCATTGCCCGCGAAAAGCCGATTCCGGTGTACTTCATTGGCGTGGGCGAGAAGCTCGAAGACTTGGAAACCTTCAATGCCCGCGAGTTTGCTCAAGCCCTTTTGAGCTGAAAGCCCCAGCCAGCGCCGTGGCCCAGCGCACAGACGGACCCAGATCCCCCTTTTAAAATCAGGGAAAACCCGAGGAACCTCAGACCCCCGAGGCCGTCCTTTAGCACTCCTCACCAGAGAGTGCTAATATTGGGGTATTCTGAAAGGAGTTCTGGTATGAACATTCAAACTGGTTCCCCCGCCACAGCCATCGCGCTGAGCAACCCCTGGGCGGTCGTGCCCTCGCTCGGCCACTTGGACGCCTACATCTCTGCGGTCAACCGCATGCCCATGCTCACCCTCGAGGAAGAGCAAGAGGCCGCTCGCCAACTCAAAGCCAACGACGACCTCGAAGCGGCCCGCAAGCTGGTGCTCTCGCACCTTCGTTTGGTGGTCTCGGTGTCGCGCCAATACCTTGGCTACGGCCTGCCGCATGGCGACCTGATCCAGGAAGGCAATGTGGGCCTGATGAAGGCGGTCAAGCGCTTCGACCCCGAACAAGGCGTGCGCCTGGTCAGCTACGCGCTGCACTGGATCAAGGCTGAAATCCACGAGTACATCCTGAAAAACTGGCGCATGGTCAAAGTGGCCACCACCAAGGCGCAGCGCAAGTTGTTTTTCAACCTGCGCTCGATGAAGCAAGGCTACAAGGCGGATGCCGATGAAGGCACCCACCGCGACACCTTGACCCCCGACCAAGTGGATTCGATGGCACACAGCCTGAACGTCAAGCGCGAGGAAGTGCGCGAGATGGAGATGCGCATGTCGGGCGGCGATGTGCTGCTGGACCCGGCCCCATCGGACGACGGCGAGCAGGCCTTTGGCCCCATTGCCTACTTGGCCGATGTGAACCACGAGCCCACCGCCATGATCGAAGCCCACGAGCGCGACGTGATGGCCAGCGACGGACTGGCCACGGCCCTCAATGCCTTGGACGATCGCAGCCGCCGCATCGTGGAAGAGCGCTGGCTCAAGGTCAACGACAACGGCTCGGGTGGCATGACACTGCACGACCTGGCCGACGAATACGGCGTGAGTGCCGAGCGCATCCGCCAGATCGAAGTCGCGGCCATGAAAAAAATGAAAAAGGCCTTGGTCGAGTTCGCTTGACCACTGGCCTTGTGGGCCCCCTTTGATTCAGCTACCCGGTTTTGTCCGGGTATTTTTTTGCCCACAGTGCGCTAAAGTCACTGCAGTTTGTTTTGAAAGCATCCACCATGACCGTTCGCACATCCTCTGGTTTTTCTCGCCGCCATTTGGCCCAAGCACTGGGCGCTGTTTTGGCTCTGGGACTGTCACCGTCTTGGGCCACCCCAGCCACCGCGGCTTGGCCCACACAAACCGTGCGCCTGGTGGTCGGCTTCCCGGCGGGCTCCAGCCCCGACCTGACGGCCCGTGCGCTGGCCGAGCCTTTGTCCAAGGCCTTGGGCCAAAACGTGATCGTCGAGAACAAAGTGGGCGCAGGCGGCAACATCGCCGCCGACTTCGTGGCCAAGTCCACCGACGGCCACACCCTGGGTCTGATGATCAACGGCAACATGACGATTGCCCGCATCCTGAACCCCAAGGTGCCTTATGACCCCCTCAAGGACCTCGCGCCCATCAGCCTGATCGGCAAAGCGCCCTTGGTCCTAACCGTGCCCGCCAATGCACCGGGTCAAAGCGCTGCGGAATGGTTGAGCCAGGCCCAAAAGGCAGGCAACCAACTCAGCTACGCCTCGCCCGGTGTCGGCACAGTGGCGCACTTGGGCATGGAGCTGCTCAAAACCAAGGCGGGCATCGCCCCGGTGCATGTGCCCTACCCCGGCAACCCGCAAATCATCACCGCCATGTTGGGGGGCCAGGTGCAGCTGGCTTTGCTGC
>JBIKQY010000073.1:0-9128 GCA_044349465.1 Limnohabitans sp.
ATGTTTTTCCGGCCTTTGAAAAAGCGAACAACGTGAAAGTGGTGGTGGTCCCGGGCACCTCGTCAGAAATCCTGGCCAAGGCGCAAGCCAACAAAGACAGGCCCCAGATGCATGTGATGTTCCTGGACGATGGGGTGATGATCCGAGCCGCAGGCATGGGGCTGTGCGAGAAGCTCAAACCCAGTCCAGCTTTGAATGAAATTTTCCCCACCGCGCGCTTCAAGGATGACATCGCGGCCGGTGTGACCATGGGCATGACAGGTTTGGCTTACAACAAGAAAATGTTTGCGGAAAAGGGCTGGGCCGCACCCACCTCCTGGATGGATTTGGCTGACCCCAAATTCAAGGGCAAAGTGGTCTTCCAATCCATGCCATCTTCTTCGTTTGGTTTGCATGGCTTTTTGATGTTCAACCGTATCAAAGGCGGCACCGAAGCCAACGTGGATCCGGGCTTCAATGCCTGGAAAGCATCGATTGGCCCCAACGTGCTGGAGTACATCCCCAGCTCGGCCAAATTGGCCGAAATGATCCAGAACGGTGAAGCCGCCATTGCGCCCTTGACACCGACCAGCGTGGCCACCTTGCAGGAAAAAGGCATTGCCGTTGAATACGCCCAGCCCAAAGAGGGCTCGGTGGTGCTGATGGTGGCCGAGTGTGTGATTGCCAAAAATACCGAGCCTGTTCTGTCTCAAAAGTTGGCTGAATATCTGCTGTCAGCCCAAGCACAGGCAGCAGGTCTGGAGCACGGCAACCAGATCCCGTCCAACCCCAAAGCACCGGCTGTGGGAGACGATGCCAAATTGAAGCTCAGGCAATTTGCCGAATACATGAAAACAGCGGTGGTGCTCGATTGGTCGGTCATCAACGAAAACCGTCCTGCATGGAACGCGCGTTGGAACCGCAGCATTGAGCGCTGACATCCGGGCAGTCCTGAGCTGAACGCGCCCCACAAAAAAACCCCGCCTGCAACAGTCCAGGCGGGGTTTTGATTCATCAAGGACGGCGTTCAACGCATGAATTGCTTGACGTAATCCGCCCCCAAACCCACCGCCTCAAAGTGGGCACGGTATTTCTCGATGCGGGTGAACACATCGTCATAGCCGGTGGCATTGCCTTGTGTGTCCACGTACATCAGCGCGCCATGCACGGTGAACATGGTGACCATGTCCTGGCAGTCGTCGGGCACCACCAAGGTGTGGGTCTCGCCCGGTGGCTCAAACACATAGCTGCCTTCTTCGGCCACCCAATCGTGCTCCAGATATAACCACTTGCCGCGCAACACATGGGCATGTACCTGGCCCGAATGGCGGTGGCGCTGCAACAGCCCCGAGCGTTTGACCTTGAGCAGGTGCACATAAAAACCGCCCGTCACGTTCAGGTGCAAAGGGCGTGACCAAATGCCCTCACCCACTGGCGCCCACAGGCGTTCGTCTTCGGTTTGCACGTCGTGCACCACCATGTCGGGGGCCATGCCCCAAGGTTGGGGTTTGGCGTAAGGCACGCGGTCGTCGGCGGCCGCAGGTGGGATGTGGGGTGCGTTCATGGCGATGTGGGCAAAGAGCTGAAAAGACCAGCTTAAAACGCACCGCCCCAGCTGTCAGCGTCTTGCGCGACAGCTGCGCCAGCGCTCAATGCCCCTCGAACGATACCAAGGTAAACAACTTCAGGCCGCTGTCTTGGATGCGCTGCGAGCCACCCAATTCGGGCAAGTCCACAATGGCCGCGCCCTCGATCACGCTGGCACCGAGTTTTTCAAGCAGCTTTTTGCCCGCCATCATGGTGCCGCCAGTGGCGATCAGGTCGTCGATCAGCAGCACCCGCTGACCCGGCTTGACCGCATCGGTGTGCAGCTCCACCGTGGCACTGCCGTACTCCAGCTCGTAGGTTTCTTCCACCGTGGTGAAAGGCAGCTTGCCTTTTTTGCGGATGGGCACAAAGCCCAGACCGAGTTCATAGGCCACGACCGAACCCAAAATGAAGCCGCGTGCGTCTAGCCCCGCCACCACGTCGGGGCGCAGGGTGGGGTGCATGTAGCGGTGCACAAAGGCGTCGATCAGCACACGGAACACGCGCGGGTCTTGCAGCAGTGGGGTGATGTCACGGAACTGCACGCCCGGCGCGGGCCAATCGGGCACGGTGCGGATGTGGCTTTTCAGGTAATCGTTGACGTTCAAATCGTCCATTTTTTATCCTCGCAAGAGCTTTTCTTCGGCCACCGCCAAGGTTTGGGATTTGCCCGACAGCACCAGCGTGTCGCCCGCGTACAACTCGGTGTCTTCGCTCACGTTTTCAGGCTGGCCATTGGCGCGGCGCAGGTTGACCACACGCACCCCCATGGCATGAAAGGCCAGGTCTTTGACGCGCTTGCCCAACCAAGGCGAGGCCATGGGCAGCCCCACCGTGGTCAGGCGTTCATGGTCGATCTCGTCCAGCGTGTCGTCGTCGGCGCCATGAAAGTAACCGCGCAGCAGGTTGTAGCGCGCATCGCGCTGGTCCTGCACGATGCGGATCACGCGGCGCATGGGCACGCCCACCAACGCCAGCGCATGGCTGGCCAGCATGAGGGAGCCTTCGATCGCCTCCGGCACCACTTCGGTGGCACCAGCGGCCAGCAATTTTTCCAAGTCCAGGTCGTCTTGCGTGCGCACAATCACCGGCACTTGCGGTGCGTGGCTCTGGGTGTGGTCCAGCACCTTCATGGCAGTGGGCACATCCAGGTAGGTGATCACCACCGCGCTGGCGCGGGCCAAGCCTGCGGCCATGAGCGATTGCAGACGCCCGGCGTCGCCAAACACCACCGAATCTCCGGCCGCAGCGGCCTGACGCACCCGGTCAGGGTCCAGGTCCAGCGCCATGTAAGGGATATTTTCTTTGTCGAGCATGCGTGCCAAATTTTGGCCGCAACGCCCGTAGCCGCAGATGATGACGTGCTTGCTGGAGTTGATCGACTTGCGGGCAATGGTGGTCATCTGCAAGGACTGCTGCAACCACTCGCTGGCGACCACCTTGAGCACGATGCGGTCGCTGTGCATGATGATGAAAGGCGTGGCCATCATGGACAGCACCATGCTGGCCAGCACCGGGTTGAGCAAGGCAGGCGGAATGATGTTGCTCTGGGCCCCGAGTGTGAGCAACACAAAGCCGAATTCACCCGCTTGCGCCAGATACAAACCGGTGCGCAGCGCCACCCCATTGGGCGCACCCGTGAACTTGGCCAACGCGGTCACCAAGACCAGTTTGAAAATCACCGGTAAAGTGGTCAGCACCAACACCAAGGGCCAACGCTCGACCACGATGTGCCAGTCCAGCATCATGCCGATGGTGATGAAAAACAGACCCAGCAACACATCGTGGAAAGGCCGGATGTCCAGCTCCACTTGGTGCTTGTATTCGGTCTCTGAAATCAGCATGCCCGCAATGAAAGCCCCCAGTGCCAGGCTCAGACCTGCTATTTCGGTGATCCAGGCCAGGCCCAGAGTGACCAGCAACAGGTTCAGCACAAACAGCTCTTCGCTCTTGCGCCGTGCCACCAGGGTCAGCCACCAGCGCATCACGCGCTGACCGCCCGTCATGAGCAAGGTGATCAAGACGGTGGCTTTGAGCGCGGCCATCAGCAAGGCGGTGAGCATTTCGTCGGCTGGGGCGCTCAGGGCCGGAATCATCACGATCAGCGGGACCACTGCCAAATCCTGAAACAGCAGCACACCCACCACGCGTTTGCCGTGCTCGGACTCCAGCTCCAGCCGGTCGGCCACCAGCTTGATCACGATCGCCGTGCTGCTCATGGCCATGGCACTTGACAGGGCCAGCGCGGTTTGCCACTCCATTTTCCAGAGGGTGGGCGCCAGCGTGGCCACAAACAAGGAAAACACCGTCACGATCACCAGCGTCAGCAGCACCTGCAACAAGCCCAGGCCAAACACATGTTTGCGCATGGAGCGCAGCTTGGGCAGGTTGAACTCCAGCCCGATCACGAACATCAGAAAAACCACGCCAAATTCGGCCAGGTGTTTCACGCCCTCGGAGTTTTGCGCCAGCGCCAGCGCGTTGGGGCCAATCACCACCCCCACCGCCAGGTAGCCGAGCATGGGCGGCAGCTTGAGCATGCGGCAGCCCACCACACCCAGCACGGCGGCCAGCAAATACAAAAGGGTCAACTCCAAAGCGCTCATGCTTCAATGGTAACAAGCGCGTGTGAGGGCTTTGGGCGTTCGATCGATAAAATGAAGCCCATGCTCGCTCATTCCGCCCACACCCTGCAACTCGCCCGCGAAACCCTCGACATCGAGGCTGCCGCCTTGCTCCGATTGAAAGACCGGCTGGACGAACGCTTTGTCCAGGCCGTGAACATGGTGCTGGCCGTGCAAGGCCGGGTGGTCGTCACCGGCATGGGCAAAAGTGGGCACATCGGCCGCAAGATTGCCGCCACCCTCGCCTCGACCGGCACCCCGGCCATGTTTGTGCACCCTGGTGAGGCCAGTCATGGCGACCTGGGCATGATCAAAACCGTGGATGTGGTGCTGGCCATCTCCAACAGCGGCGAAAGTGACGAGCTGATCGCCATCTTGCCCGTGCTCAAGCGCCAAGGTGTGCCCCTGATCGCCATGACCGGTGGCCTGCAGTCGTCCCTGGCCCGCCACGCCGACGTGGTGCTCGATTGTTCGGTGGACAAAGAAGCCTGCCCCCTGAATTTGGCCCCCACCGCCAGCACCACCGCCCAGCTGGCCATGGGCGACGCGCTGGCCGTGGCCCTGCTCGACGCCCGTGGCTTCAAGCCCGAAGACTTTGCCCGCTCCCACCCCGGTGGTTCGCTGGGCCGCAAGCTGCTCACGCATGTGGGCGATGTGATGCGCAAAGGCGCCGATGTGCCGCAAGTCGGGCCAGATGCCGAATTCACCACCCTCATGCGCGAGATGAGCAGCAAGGGCTTGGGGGCCACTTCGGTCACCGATGCCGAGGGCCGCGTGCTGGGCGTGTTCACCGATGGCGATTTGCGCCGTTTGATTGAAAAGGGTGTGGACCTGCGCAGCCTGAGCGCCCGTGATGTCATGCACCCCAATCCGCGCACCATCCGTCATGACGCGCTGGCCGTCGAAGCCGCCGAGATGATGGAACTGCACCGCATCACCAGCATCCTGGTGGTGGACGCTCAGGGCCTGCTCTGCGGGGCCATCAACTCCAACGACCTGATGCGGGCCAAGGTGATTTGACATGCAAGTCTTCAAAGCGCTCACACCTGCCCTGCATTACCCGCCCGAGTTGCTGCTGCAAGCGCAGGGCATTCGCGTGGCTTTCTTCGACATCGATGGCGTGCTCACCGACGGTGGGCTGTATTTTTCTGAAGGCGGTGAGACCCTCAAACGCTTTAATACCCTGGACGGCCAGGGCCTGAAACTGCTGCAAAAGGCGGGCATCACGCCCGTGGTCATCACCGGCCGTGACTCGGCCCCGCTGCGCCTGCGCCTGAAGGCGCTGGGCATCACCCACGCCCGCTTTGGCACCGAAGACAAGCGCCCGGCGGCCGAAGCCTTTTTGAGCGAACTGAACCTGAGCTGGGCCCAAGCGGCCGCCATCGGCGATGACTGGCCCGATTTGCCCGTGATGCAACGCGCTGCTTTTGCTTGTGCCCCGGCCAATGCCCATGCCCAGGCCAAAGCCATTGCCCACCACACCACCGCCGAACGTGGCGGCGAAGGCGCGGCCCGCGCCTTTTGCGACCTGCTGCTGGTGGCGGGCGGCCACTACGCCGCCTTGCTGGCGCAAGTGGGAGTGCACGACCACCCGGGCGCATCGGCATGAACTTGCTCACGCGGATGCGCCGCACCCTGGACCGGTTGACGATTTACCTGCCCTTGTTCCTGTTTGCCATTTTGGCTTTGGGCAGCTGGTGGCTGGTGCGCAGCGTGCCCGAGTTGGTGCCGCCCGGCATTGACCCCCAGCTGCGTCAGGACCCGGATTTCCGGCTCGATCAATTCACGGTCAAATCTTTTGACGCCACAGGCCGACTGACCCGCGAAGTCAGCGGACAAAGCGCCACCCACTTTCCGGCCACGCAAAGCTTGCACATCCAGGGTGTGCGCATCTTGGCCGAAAACGAGCTGGGCACACGCCTGACGGCCCAAGCGAAACAAGGCATTTCCCGCGAGGTCCAGCAACAGGTGACCCTGTCCGGTGATGCGATCGCGGTGCGACAGGCCGACGCACAGAGCCCGCGCGTCGAGCTGCGCGGCGAATCACTCACGGCTTGGCTGGAAGAAGAGCGCTTGGTCTCGGACCAACCCGTGCGCATCACACGCGGCGCAGACGTGTTCAGTGCACAAACCTTGAACTTTGACACCCGCAGCGGCCACTACGAGCTGCAGGGCAGGGTGCGCGCGGTTTTGCCGCCACGTCAGACCCCCTGATCAGATCAACAAACCGGCACAGGCCCGGGGGGTGCAACCCCACAAACGACAAAGCCCTGCAATGCAGGGCTTTGGACATGTAGGGGCCGAGTGTTCGGCCCTGGTGTTCGATCAGTAGCCGCCGCCGTAGCCGCCGCCACCGCCTTCGCGACCACCTTCACGGCGACCGCCACCGCCGCGAGGGCCTGCGCCGTAGGGGCTGCGGAAACCACCGCCGCCACCTTCGCCGCGTCCACCGCCTCCGCCGCCATAACCGCCACCACCTTCGCGGCCACCGCCGTAGCCGCCACCGCCTTCACGGCCGCCGCCATAACCACCGCCGCCGCCTTCACGACCGCCGCCGTAGCCACCACCACCGCCGCCGCCGCCGCCGCCGCCGCCTTCACGGCGACCGCCGCCAAAGCCGCCGCCACCCGTGCGGGGAGGACGTGCTTCCATTGGGCGTGCTTCGTTGACGACCACATTGCGGCCGCCCAAAGGCTGGCCATTCATGCCGTTGATCGCGGCTTGCGCTTCGTCGTCGCTACCCATTTCCACAAAGCCAAAGCCTTTGGAGCGGCCAGTGTCACGCTCCATCATGACTTTGGCGCTGGTCACAGCACCGAATTCGCCGAATGCTTGTTCCAGATCGCCGTCACGAACCGAATAAGGCAGGTTGCCGACGTAAAGTTTGTTGCCCATGAAAGGGACTCCTCAAAACACAGAAATAAAAGCGATGGAGCTCATAAAGCGCATTCAACAAACCTGAAAACATCGGAAGGAAAGCGAAACTGATCTGGTCACCGCAGACTGGACTTCAGGGTTTTTGCACCGAAGTCAAGTCATTATCTGCGATATCAGCAAAAAAAATGCAAGGCATTTCCCCTAAAGGCCCGTCAAAACGTGCTGTGGCACACCTTGATGTTGTTGTTTTACCAACTCACTTCGCGGTCGGGTGTGGCGCTGATTTTGTGAATGCTCAAATCGGCACCGTCGTATTCCTCCTCTGGGCTGAGTTTCAGGCCCATGGTGATTTTCAAAAGACCATAAATCAGCAAACCGCCCAACAAAGCCCATGCCACGCCCAAGAAGGTACCGATCAGCTGGGCCGTCACATTGACCCCGCCCAAGCCGCCCAGGCTGGTCGCACCAAAAATGCCCGCCGCAATGCCGCCCCAAGCGCCACAAATGCCATGCAAGGGCCAGACACCCAGCACATCGTCGATCTTCCATTTGTTCTGGGTCAGGGTGAACATCACCACAAACAGAGCACCCGCCACAGCACCGGTGACCAACGCACCAAATGGGTGCATCAGGTCAGAGCCTGCACACACCGCCACCAAACCGGCCAAGGGGCCGTTGTGCACAAAGCCGGGGTCGTTCTTGCCCAAAACCAAAGCCGCCAAAGTGCCACCCACCATGGCCATCAGGGAGTTGACCGCCACCAGGCCGGAAATTTTGTCCAAGGTTTGGGCGCTCATCACATTGAAACCAAACCAGCCCACGATCAGGATCCACGAACCCAGGGCCAGAAAAGGGATGCTGGATGGCGGGTGCGCCGACACCACGCCATCCTTGCGGTAACGGTTGTAGCGTGCGCCCAACAAGACCACGGCTGGCAGTGCGATCCAGCCGCCCATGGCATGGACCACCACCGAGCCCGCAAAGTCATGGAACTCATCGCCCGTGACGGCCTTGATCCAGGCCTGTACGCCAAAGTGCTGGTTCCAGACAATGCCCTCAAAGAAGGGGTAAACAAAGCCCACGATCACCGCCGTGGCGATCAACTGCGGCCAGAACTTGGCCCGCTCGGCAATGCCACCCGAAATGATGGCCGGAATGGCGGCGGCAAAGGTCAGCAAAAAGAAGAATTTGACCAGGTCATAACCGTTCTTGGCGGCCAGCTGTTCGGCCCCCACAAAGAAGGTGGTGCCATAAGCCACGCTGTAACCGACCACAAAATAAACCACCGTGGACACGGAAAAGTCCACCAGGATTTTGACCAGCGCATTGACCTGGTTCTTTTTGCGGACCGTGCCCAGCTCCAGAAAAGCAAAACCAGCATGCATGGCCAACACCATGATGCCGCCCAACAAAATAAAAAGCGCATCTGCGCCCTGTTTTAGTGCTTCCACGATCGTCCTTTGAGGATTTTTGATTTGATTTGGTGCATTCCGGGGGCGATCCACCCCCGCGCACCAAAGAAAAGCAAGAAACGCACCCAAAGTAACTCAGCAGTGCCGAGCCACCCTTAATCCCCCAAACCGGTGCATTGGGCCGTGACGTAAGATGCGCGCCTCATACCGATTCAGTGTCCAGGCTTACGCCCGCATTCCCCCATGGAAGCATTCCTCGTCTCTACCGGCATCGTGGCTTTGGCCGAAATGGGTGACAAAACCCAGCTTTTGTCACTCGTGTTGGCCGCCCGTTTTCGCAAGCCCTGGCCCATCGTGTTGGGCATTTTGGTGGCCACGCTGGCCAACCATGGCTTGGCTGGGGCGGTGGGCAGCTGGGTCACCACTTTCATGGGGCCCGATGTGCTTCGCTGGGTGCTGGGCGCATCCTTCATTGCCATGGCAGCTTGGATGCTGGTCCCTGACAAGCTGGACGACGAAGAAGGTGACAGCGCCCCGCGCATGGGCGTGTTTCTGACCACCGTGGTGGTTTTCTTTTTGGCCGAAATGGGCGATAAAACCCAGATCGCCACCGTCATGCTGGCCGCGCAATACAACGCCTGGTTTGCCG
>JBIKQY010000074.1:0-9108 GCA_044349465.1 Limnohabitans sp.
CAATACGGCACCCTGAACGCCGAAGTCAAAGCCTTGCTGGACGACCCCAAGAGCGCGATTCTGGAAATCGACCGCATGGTGGTCGCCAAGCAGCGCGCCCTGACCGCAGCTGAGACCGCCAACTTTGGCGTGCCACTGGGCGGCTCGCTGATCCCCTGGATCGACAAAGATCTCGGCAATGGCATGTCCAAGGAAGAGTGGAAGGGCATGGCCGAAACCAACAAGATTTTGGGCTTGGGTGTGGACTTTGGTTCTACCGCCATCCCGGTGGACGGATTTTGCGTGCGGGTAGGCGCGATGCGCTGCCACAGCCAGGCCCTGACCTTCAAGCTCAAAAAAGACGTGCCCGTGGCCGACATCGAAGCCATGATCGCCGCCGACAATGAGTGGGTCAAAGTGATTCCTAACACCCGGGAAGCGACTATCAAAGACTTGACACCCGTTGCCGTCACCGGCACCATGACCATCCCCGTGGGACGTGTACGCAAGTTGGCCATGGGACCGGAGTATATTGGTGCCTTTACCATTGGCGATCAATTGCTTTGGGGCGCTGCTGAGCCGCTGCGTCGCATGCTGCGCATCCTGCTGGATGCTTGATTCGCCATTCAAAAACAACAGTTTTCCAGGATATCCATGGGTCAATCCAAACGCCAAAAAACAAAAAATCTCATGATGAAAGCCTTGGGTGCTTTGGTTTTTTCAGCATGGGTTTGGCCTGTGGTGGCCCTAGACTTGGGTCGTCTTCAAATCCTGTCGGCCATTGGCGAGCCCCTGAGGGCAGAAATCGAAGTGGCTCAAGCTTCACCGGAAGAATTGCGGACACTGCGGGCTCAGTTGGCTTCCCCGGGCGCTTTCAGTCAAGCTGGCATGGAATTCAACCCGGCGTTGAACGGCGTTACGGCCAGTTTGCAAACCCGACCCAATGGAGGCGCTTACATCGCCTTGAACGGGCGTGCACCGATTCAGGAAAACTTCATTGACCTGATCCTGGAGACACAATCTTCCGCGGGCAAGTTGACCAAAAATTATGCTTTGCTCCTTAACTCGGTCAGCAACAGAGTCACCCCTTCGACCGCGCCCCCTCCTCCTGCGATCAACGCCCGGGTGCTGGCTTTAGCTCCTGTCAACCAAGAACCCGAGTTGCCGCGCCTATCGGCACCGCAAGTCAGAGCCATTGACACGCCCACGTCCCTGAACGCAACCAGTATCGAGCTCAACGACAGGCAAATTCCTGTTTATCGCTTTGCGCCAGTGGACAATGCGCAGGCACCCGCCGCAACGATCAGATCGAACGAATCGAGCCGCCCCTCAGCCGCGACTCTGAAAGCGCCAGCCGTTCAAGCCAACCCCAGAGCCGAAGGTCAAGTCTTCAGGAATAAAACTGTCACGGTCAAGACGGGGGACACAGCGTCACGTCTGGCCTTGCGCTATTTGGGATCGAATGTCTCACTGGACCAAATGATGTTGGCCATGCTCAAGGCCAACCCGGATGCATTTATTCAAGGCAATGTGAATTTGGTCAAAGCCGGTGCCGTGTTGCGCATACCGGATACCGAAGAAGCCACTCAAATTACACGCGCAGAAGCCCGCAAAACCGTGATCGCTCAAGCGAGTGAGTTTGCTGAATATGCCAGACGCCTGGCCGAATCGCCGCTCTTGGTGGACTCCAAAAACACCCGCGCCATGTCTGGCAAAGTGACAGCCGGGGCTGAAAAAACCGAAAGCCCCTCTGCGCAGCAAGACAAACTGACGTTGTCCAAATCGAGCGTGGGTTCAACTGCTGCAGAAGCCAAAATTGCCAGCGAGCGTGAGGCCAAGGACACTTCTGATCAGCTGGCCGCCCTGAACAAAAACCTGAAGGATCTGGAGGCTTTGGCCCAAAAGCCCACGGCCCCCATCACGACCGCATCGTTGCCCCCCCCTCCTGCTGCGGCACCTCAGGCGGATGCCTCACCCGGACCTCAAGCAACGACCCCAACGACCCTGTTGACGGGCTTGAGCTTCAAAGATCTGAGTGAAAACAAGCAACTGTGGGCCTGGGCTGCGGCTTTGCTGGCAGCCGTTTTGTTGGTGGCTTTCTGGATGCGTAAAAAATCAGCTGAACCTGAATCCATTTACGCGCCGTCCTACGACGATATCGCGAACACAAGCGCAGAGCCCGTTATGCGGACTGCCTCCAACCAAGTCAGCGTGCCCGCTCAAATGAGCGCGATCGATCTGAACCTGCAGCCCCAACCAAGCACCGCACCGGTGGCATCAACGCCCTTCTACGCCGCTGCCACACAAGCAACCCCTGCAACAGGTCATCCCAACGCCGAAGATACCGAACAAAGCAAGCTCAACTTGGCGTCTCAACTGCTGGCAAAAGGTGACAAAGACCTGGCCCGTGCGTTGATTCTGTCCGTCGTTTCGTCAACCCATGGCGACATCAAGGCTCGCGCCATTCAGATGCTCGGCCAAATCCGGTGAGATTGGCCCTGGGCGTCTGCTATGCGGGCACAGCTTACCAGGGCTGGCAAAGCCAAAGCACCGGCTTGACGGTTCAAGACAAGCTCGAAAAAGCCTTGGCGCAGTTCGCCGATGTGCCAAGGGTCAGCACCTTGTGCGCAGGGCGTACCGATGCCGGCGTGCACGGCCTGATGCAGGTGGTGCACTTTGACACCGAGATCGAACGCGATACCCATTCCTGGGTGCGTGGCAGCAACCGCTATTTGCCCCAGGACATCGCGGTGCAGTGGGCAAAAGTGGTCCCCGACACCTTCCATTGCCGGGGTAGCGCCATCGGTAGACGTTACATCTACGTGCTGCTCGATTCGATCGTGCGCCCCAGCCTGGAGGCGGGCCGGGTGGGCTGGGTCTATCGCCCACTGAGCGAAGACGCCATGCACCAAGCCAGCCTGCACCTGCTGGGCGAACACGACTTTTCTTCCTTCAGAGCCAGCAGTTGCCAGGCTCTGTCACCGGTCAAGACACTGCGACAGATCCGGATATCAAAGCACGGCGCTTACTGGCGCTTCGAGTTTGAAGGCAACGCTTTTTTGCACCACATGATCCGCAACATCATGGGCTGCCTGGTCACCATTGGCCAGGGCAACCAATCGCCGGACTGGATGCGCGAGGTGCTGCTGGCCAAAAACCGGGATGCCGCAGCGCCCACGTTTTCGCCCGACGGCCTGTACTTTGCAGGTCCGATCTACAACCCCGAATGGGGACTGCCCGACACCACCCCTGCCTTTGATTGGTTGCCATGAACCCAACCAACACACCGACCAACGCCGCACCTCAACAACGCACTCGCATCAAAATGTGCGGTTTTACCCGTGAAGCCGATGTGTTGGCGGCTTGTGCCGCAGGTACCGACGCCATCGGCTTTGTTCTTTACCCACCGAGCCCACGCCACGTGAGCCTTGAGAGGGCTGGTGAACTTGCAAGCCTGCTTGCGCCCTTTGTGACCCCTGTTCTGCTCTTTGTGAATGAGCGGGCTGACCGCATTCAAGCCGCTTGCAGGCAAGTGCCAGGTGCTTTGCTGCAGTTTCACGGCGATGAGTCCCCAGAGTTTTGCGAAGCCATGTCGCTGCTCACAGGCCGACCGCACCTCAAAGCGGCCCGAATCCCCCTGTCTGAAGTCCAGGACTTCGACTTGCTAGAATTCTCTGAAATACACCACGCTGCCCAAGCCCTCTTGCTCGACGCTCATGTCGACGGATACGGCGGGGGTGGGAAAACATTCAATTGGTCACTGCTGCCACCAAACGTCAATGCTCACCTCGTTTTGTCTGGTGGACTCACACCTGCAAACGTGGCCGATGGCATTCGGACACTGCGCTCACACGGCCTGTCACTGGCCGTTGACGTGAGCTCGGGCATCGAAGCAGGCAAAGGCCTGAAAGATGCCACCAAAATGCAGCAGTTTGTTCAGGCGGTGCGCTCCGCAGACAACACCCTCTCCTTGTAAAACACTTCCGCAGGTTTGACTCAGCGCTGTTGACAGCGTTTGAACGCTTGTTCAATCACCGAGCGACCTTGCCCCTCACCGAGCCCAACAACATGTTCGAATACCAACAACCTGACCTCAAAGGCCATTTCGGCGTTTATGGCGGCAGCTTCGTCAGCGAAACGCTGACCCACGCCATCAACGAGCTCAAAGCCGCTTACGCCCAATACCAGCACGACCCGGCCTTCATCGCCGAATTCAAATCCGAGCTGGCGCACTTTGTGGGCCGCCCTTCGCCCATTTACCACGCGGCTCGCATGAGCCGCGAGATGGGCGGCGCGCAAATTTTCTTGAAGCGCGAAGACCTCAACCACACCGGCGCGCACAAGATCAACAACACCATCGGCCAGGCCATGCTGGCCAAGCGCATGGGCAAGCCGCGCATCATTGCCGAAACAGGTGCAGGCCAGCACGGCGTGGCCACCGCCACCATCTGCGCCCGTTACGGGCTGGAGTGTGTGGTCTACATGGGCAGCGAAGACGTCAAGCGCCAAAGCCCCAACGTGTACCGCATGAAGCTCTTGGGCGCGACCGTGGTGCCGGTGGAGTCGGGCAGCAAAACCCTGAAAGACGCCCTGAACGAAGCCATGCGCGACTGGGTGGCCAACGTGGACAACACCTTCTACATCATCGGCACCGTGGCGGGCCCGCACCCCTACCCCATGATGGTGCGCGACTTCCAGAGCGTGATCGGCGAAGAGTGCCTCACGCAAATGCCCGAGATGTTCAAAACATTGAAGATGGCCGAACAGCAACCCGATGCAGTGATTGCCTGCGTGGGCGGTGGCAGCAACGCCATGGGCATCTTCTACCCCTACATTGCGCACGAAAACACCCGCCTGATCGGCGTGGAAGCCGCAGGCGAAGGCATGGATTCGGGCAAGCATTCGTGCTCGCTGCAGATGGGAAGCCCCGGCGTGTTGCACGGCAACCGCACCTACATCCTGCAAGACGACAACGGCCAGATCACCGAGACGCACAGTGTGAGCGCCGGTCTGGACTACCCCGGCGTCGGCCCCGAGCATGCCTTCCTCAAAGACATCGGCCGCGCCGAGTACGTGGGCATCACCGACAAGGAGGCCCTCGAAGCCTTCCACTACCTGTGCCGCACCGAGGGCATCATTCCCGCCCTTGAGTCCAGCCACGCGGTGGCCTACGCCATGAAGCTGGCCAAAACCATGCGCCCTGACCAGTCCATCTTGATCAACCTGTCGGGCCGTGGCGACAAGGACATCGGCACCGTGGCCGATTTGTCGAACGGCGACTTTTTCTGCCGCCCCAGCTGCCAAGGCCAGTCGGTCAAAGGCGCTGAGCAGCCCGTGAATTTTGTGAAGTGAGTGCAGACATGAGCCGCATCGACGCCACCCTCTCCGCCCTCAAAAACCAAGGCCGCAAAGCCCTGATTCCTTATGTGACGGCCGGTTTCCCCCAAAAGAACACCACCGTGCCGCTGATGCACGCCATGGCCAGCGCTGGGTCCGACATCATCGAGCTGGGGGTGCCGTTTTCTGACCCGTCGGCCGACGGCCCAGTCATTCAGAAAGCGGGCGACAAAGCGCTGGCTCTGGGCATTGGCACTGTGCAGGTGCTGGACATGGTGCGCGAGTTCCGCCAGACCAACAGCACCACCCCGGTGGTGCTGATGGGCTACGCCAATCCGGTGGAGCGCTACGACCAAAAGCACGGCGCTGACAGCTTCATCCGCGATGCTTCGGCTGCCGGTGTGGACGGCGTGCTGATCGTGGATTACCCGCCCGAAGAATGCGTGGAATTTGCCGCCAAACTGCGTGCCCACAGCATGGACCTGATCTTCTTACTGGCCCCCACCAGCACCGACGAGCGCATGCAGCAAGTGGCCAAAGTGGCCAGCGGCTATGTGTATTACGTCTCGCTCAAGGGCGTGACGGGGTCGGGCACCCTCGACACCGACGCGGTCGAAGCCATGTTGCCGCGCATCCGCCAGCACGTCAGCGTGCCGGTGGGTGTGGGTTTCGGCATCCGCGACGCCCAAACCGCCAAGGCGATCAGCAAGGTGGCCGATGCGGTGGTGATCGGCTCACGCCTGATCCAGCTGATCGATGCCGCAACCGAGGACCAAATCAATGGGGTGGCGGCTGAATTCCTTTCTGGCATACGCCAAGCGCTGGATGAGTGAACATCAAAAAGCTCTTTAGTACAAAAAATAAATTCTTTGGTTTGATGGGTAATGGTCGCCCATCGGCCCTACACAGCGCTGCAGTGTTTCAACGATAATCCGCAGCACAAGGAGAAACCCTGATGTCCTGGCTAGAAAAACTACTCCCTCCGAAGATCCAGCACACCGACCCGGCTGAGCGACGCACGATTCCCGAAGGTCTCTGGGTCAAGTGCCCCAGCTGCGAAACGGTGCTGTACAAAACCGACTTGGAAGAAAACCAGAACGTTTGCCCCGGCTGCTCGCACCACCTGCGCATTGGTGCCCGTACCCGCCTGAACGCATTTCTGGACGGTGAAGGTCGCTACGAAATCGGTCAGGAAGTCCTGCCCGTTGACCCACTCAAGTTCAAAGACAGCCGAAAGTAC
The DNA here is from genome assembly GCA_044349465.1 of Limnohabitans sp. Classification (GTDB taxonomy): domain Bacteria; phylum Pseudomonadota; class Gammaproteobacteria; order Burkholderiales; family Burkholderiaceae_C; genus Limnohabitans_A. The sequence continues at coordinate 6,557 of JBIKQY010000074.1, forward strand.
CCCGAGCGCTTGAAAGAAGCCATGGACAACACGGGCGAGACCGATGCCTTGGTGGTCATGGGCGGCGCGGTGCACAGCATCAACCTGGTGGCTGCCTGCTTCGAGTTCGACTTCATGGGCGGCTCGATGGGCTCGGTGGTGGGTGAGCGCTTCGTGCGCGGTGTCGAAACCGCCATCGCGCAAAAAGTGCCCTTTGTCTGCTTTACCGCCACCGGTGGTGCGCGCATGCAAGAAGGCCTGCTCTCGCTCATGCAAATGGCCAAGACCAACGCCGCCTTGACCCGCCTGGCCAAAAAAGGCCTGCCCTACATCAGCGTGCTGACCGACCCCACCATGGGCGGTGTGTCGGCTGGCTTTGCCTTTTTGGGCGATGTGGTCATTGCCGAGCCCAAGGCACTGATCGGCTTTGCCGGTCCCCGTGTGATCGAAAGCACCGTGCGCGTGACCTTGCCCGAGGGCTTTCAGCGTGCCGAGTTTTTACAGACCAAGGGCGCGGTGGACTTCATCTGCGACCGGCGCGAATTGCGCAAGACCATCGCCACTACCTTGGCCATGCTGCAGCGCCAGCCGGCCGATGCGGTGAGCTGATCCGCTTGACCGTAAAAAAGGCCCTCGCAAGAGGGCCTTTTACATGGGGCGTCGTTCAAAATTTCAGCGCAAGCCACCCATTTGCAGACCCATGAGCACCATGCCCAGCATTTGCAGGGCCAACAGCAGCACCAGCGGCGACAAGTCAATGCCGCCAATCAGGGGCACGACCCGTCTGAAGGGCCGCAACACGGGCTCGGCCAACCGCGCCACCACGTCGTACATGGGCGAGCTGGGGCTGAGCCAGGACATCACCGCATACACCAGCACCAAGGCGCTCAGGGCCGACACCGCCAATTGCGCCAAGCTCACCAGACTGAACCAAGGCAGCAAAACCCAAGGCGCTGCTCCACCTGACAACAACCACAAGAGCACCACCTGCACGAGTTTGATCAACCAAGCCCCCACCAGGCTGGACAGGTCCCAGGCCGACCAAGCGGGAATGGCTTTGCGCAAGGGCAGCACCAGCCAGTCGGTCAGCGCAAACACAAAACGTCCCACCGGCTGGTGAAATGAAATGCGCTGCCTTTGCATCCATAGGCGCAGCAAACAAGTGCCTGCGACCAAGCCTGCCACCACATCCAACACCATGCTCATCATCTGGAACCACATCGTTTTTCTCCTGCTTGTGGGATGATACCCAGATGCCTGAACGCGACGCCTCTTCCCCCGCTGCATTGACCGAATTGCCCTTGTTCCCCTTGGGCACGGTGCTCTTTCCGGGCGCTTTGCTGCCCCTGCAATTGTTTGAACTGCGCTACCTGCAGATGATTGGCGAATGCGAGCGTCAGGGCACCGGCTTTGGCGTGGTCACGTTGACCCAAGGCCGAGAAGTGCACCGCCCCGGCGCTGCGGCCGAGCAGTTCGAGGCCTTGGGCACCCGGGTGCAGATCGAGCGCATCGAGCGGCCTCAGCCCGGTTTGGTCATGGTTTGGTGCCGGGGCGTGGAAAAGTTTCGCATCGAGGCCACGCAGCAGCGCAGCGATGGACTGTGGCTGGGCAAAGTGCAAGCCTTGCCACTCGAGCCCGCCGTGCAAGTGCCCGAAGACCTGCAGCACCTGTCGGCGCAGATGCACGAGGCCCTGACCCAGCTGAGCCAGCAGCCCAGCGTGGTGCCCCACTGGGCCGAGGCTTGGCGGCTGCAAGACTGCAGCTGGCTGTCTAACCGTTGGGGTGAGCTGCTGCCCTTGCCTTTGCAAATGAAATACCGCTTGTTTGCCCTCCAAGAGCCCTTGATGCGGCTGGAGCTGGTGGGCGACATGGTGGCCCCTGTTGAGCAAGCACCACGCCCCTCGGGCACAGCTGCAGGTGGTCAGGCCCCAAAGCCCCCCGCAAACTCTTAAAATAGCGGATTTTGCGCTTCGGCGCCCTGTTCTTTTTCACGGTTTTACCGACAACCCGGTTCAGTCGCAACACACGCCCTGAGCCCAACCACCGCCCGCCATGTCCGACACGAACGCCAACGCCCAAACGGCACCTGCACCAGCCCCAGAAGATGAAAACCAGCTGATCGCCGAGCGCCGCGAAAAACTCAAGGCCATGCGCCAGGCGCAGGCCGAGGGCAAAGGCGTGGCCTTCCCCAACGATTTCAAGCCTGAGCACCACGCCGCCAACCTGCACCAGGCCCACGGCGAGAAAGCCGCTGAAGAACTGAACGGCGAAGGCGTAGCCAAGACCACTGCCAAGGTGGCGGGCCGCATGATGCTCAAGCGCGTCATGGGCAAGGCCAGCTTTGCCACCCTGCAAGATGCCACGGGTCGCATCCAGGTCTATGTGACCCGCGACGACGTGGGTGAAGACCTGTACGCCCTGTTCAAACACTGGGACCTGGGTGACATCGTGGGCGTCGAAGGCCATTTGTTCAAGACCCGTACCGGCGAGCTGTCCATACACGCCACCAGCATCCGCATGCTCACCAAGAGCCTGCGCCCCATGCCCGACAAGTTCCATGGCATTGCCGACCA
>JBIKQY010000435.1:0-2594 GCA_044349465.1 Limnohabitans sp.
TGAGGAGTCCACGATGAACGCCAAAACCGCAGCCCCCGAGAGCTGGTATCCGAATGCCGCCGACCGCACCGGCCAAACCGACGACGAACGCATCAAGGACATCACCGTGCTCCCACCACCAGAACATTTGATCCGTTTCTTTCCGATTGCCGGCACGGCAACCGAAACCCTGATCTCCCAAACCCGCAAAGCCATTCAGAAAATCGTGCACGGTCAAGACGACCGCCTGCTCGTCATCATCGGCCCTTGCTCGATCCACGACCCGGCTGCGGCGCTGGACTATGCCCGCCGCCTCAAACCCCTGCGCGACAAGTACGCCGACACGCTCGAGATCGTGATGCGCGTTTACTTCGAAAAACCCCGCACCACCGTGGGCTGGAAGGGCCTGATCAACGACCCCTACCTGGACGAGAGCTACCGCATCGACGAAGGCCTGCGCATCGCACGCCAGCTGCTGATCGAGATCAACCGCCAGGGCTTGCCCGCCGGCAGCGAGTTCCTCGACGTGATTTCGCCCCAGTACATCGGCGACCTGATCAGCTGGGGCGCGATTGGCGCGCGCACCACCGAGAGCCAGGTGCACCGCGAATTGGCCTCGGGCCTGTCGGCCCCCATCGGTTTCAAGAACGGCACCGATGGCAACATCAAGATCGCGACCGACGCGATCCAGGCCGCTGCCCGTGGCCACCACTTTTTGTCGGTGCACAAAAACGGCCAGGTCGCCATCGTGCAGACCCAAGGCAACCAGGACTGCCACGTGATTTTGCGCGGCGGCAAAGCGCCCAACTACGACGCCGAAAGCGTGGCCGCAGCCTGCAAGGAACTCGAAGCGGCCAAGCTGCCCGCCACCTTGATGGTTGACTGCAGCCATGCCAACAGCAGCAAAAAGCACGAACGCCAGATCGATGTGGCCAAAGACATCGCCGCGCAAATCAGCGGCGGCTCACGCCAGGTGTTTGGTGTCATGGTTGAAAGCCACCTGAAGGATGGTGCCCAAAAGTTCACCCCCGGGCAGCATGATGTATCCAAGCTGACTTATGGCCAGAGCATCACCGACGCCTGCATCGGCTGGGACGACAGCGAAGGCGTGTTGCAGGTGTTGTCGGATGCGGTGAAGGCGCGCCGCGCACGCTAAGGCATGCGAAGACCCCCTGTTTTGTCATCCCGGGTAAAGACCCTCTTTTTGTCATCCCGGGCGAAGACCCTCTTTTTGTCATCCCGGGCGAAGACCCGGGATCCACGGTTCAGAGCTGCCCTTTGCAAAAGTCAGCTGCGCACTCTGGATCCCGGATCAAGTCCGGGATGACAAAACATGCAAAAAGCACGTGATGGCATTCAAAAAGCACGGGATGGCATGCAAAAGTCACGAGATGGCATGTAAAAGGCGCTGGATGAAAGTAGGTTTTTGTCACCCCGGACGAAGATCCGGGGTCCACGCTTTGGCCCTCGCGCAGCGAACTTGAAATCATGGATTTCGAGTCAAGTCCTGTCTGAAATCAGTTGGCCAAGGCTTCCAGCAGCTTGGCGTGGATGCCGCCAAATCCGCCGTTGCTCATGCACAGCAGGTGGTCGCCGGGCCTCACTTGCGCCAGCACCTGCGCAATGACCTCGTCAATGTTGGCACCCACTAGCGCTTTGAGGCCCATGGGCGCAAGCGCGGCAGCGGCGTCCCAACCCAGACCCCCTGAATGGCAAAACGCCAGATCGGCTTCTTCCAGGCTCCAGGGCAGCTGGGCTTTCATGGCGCCCAGTTTCATGGTGTTGCTGCGCGGTTCAAAAATCGCCAGGATGCGGGCCTGGCCCACCTGACGGCGCAGGCCGTTGACGGTGGTGCGGATGGCGGTGGGGTGGTGGGCGAAATCGTCGTAGACGGTGATGCCCCCCCCTTCACGTTGGACGGTGCCGCGCACTTCCATGCGGCGTTTGACGTTTTCAAAGCTGGTCAGCGCCTGTGCGGCCACTGCCGGAGTCACGCCCACATGCTCTGCGGCGGCTATGGCTGCCAGTGCGTTGAGCTGGTTGTGCACGCCGCCAATGGCCCATTTCACTTCGGCCACATGCTTTCCGGCCTGCAGAACTTTGAAATGCGAGGGCTCGCCTTCGGCCACAAAGTCGCTGACGGCGCTGCCAAAGCTGCGCACTTCGCTCCAGCAGCCCTGGCCCAGCACGCGGGTCAGGCTTTCTTCCAGGCCATTGACCACCACGCGCCCGGAGCCGGGCACGGTGCGAACCAGGTGGTGGAACTGGCGCTCAATGGCGGGCAGGTCGTCAAAGATGTCGGCGTGGTCAAACTCGAGGTTGTTCAGGATGGCGGTGCGCGGGCGGTAGTGCACGAACTTGCTGCGCTTGTCGAAAAAAGCCGTATCGTATTCGTCGGCTTCGATCACAAAGTACTTCCCAGCGCCCAATCGTGCTGAGACGCCAAAGTTGAGCGGCACGCCTCCGACCAGAAAGCCAGGTTGCAAATCCGCTTGCTCCAGCACCCAGGCCAGCATCGAGGTGGTGGTGGTTTTGCCATGCGTGCCTGCGACGGCCAGCACATGACGGCCTTGCAGCACATGTTCGGCCAGCCACTGCGGGCCGCTGGTGTAAGG
>JBIKQY010000436.1:0-2589 GCA_044349465.1 Limnohabitans sp.
CAGACCGGGGTGTGATCGCGCCGGGCATGCGTGCTGACTTGAATGCCATCGACCCCAAGCGTCTGAGCGTGGGCCTGCCCCGGCTGGTGCGCGACTTGCCTGCAGGCGGCAAGCGCTTTGTGCAAAAGGCCGAAGGCTATGTGGCCACTTGGGTGGCGGGCGAGCAGGTGCAGCGCGAAGGCGAGATCACCGCGGCCCGCCCGGGGCGTTTGGTGCGCATGGGCCAGGCCTGAGGGCGCTTTAAAAAACAAAGCCCGGCCACCTTTGCAGGTGCCGGGTTTTGTTTTTAGCGGGCTTGGATCAGCCGAGCGCCTTGACCACCGCGTCACCCATTTCGCGGGTGCCGACTTTGGTCGTGCCTTCATTCCAGATGTCGCCCGTGCGCAGACCTTGCGCCAGCACTTTTTGCACAGCCGCTTCGATGCGCTCGGCGGCCTCACCTTGGTTCAAGCTGAAGCGCAGCATCATGGCGGCGGACAGGATGGTGGCCAGTGGGTTGGCCACACCTTTGCCCGCGATGTCGGGGGCGCTGCCGTGGCTGGGCTCGTACAGACCCTGGCTCTTGGTGTTCAGGCTGGCCGAGGGCAGCATGCCGATCGAGCCCGTGAGCATGGAGGCTTCGTCGCTCAGGATGTCGCCGAACATGTTGCCGGTGACCACCACGTCAAAGCGCTTGGGCTCTTTGACCAGTTGCATGGCCGCGTTGTCCACGTACATGTGGTCCAGCGCGATGTCGGGGTATTGCTGGCCCACTTCGGTGACCACGTCTTTCCAGAACTGGAAGGTCTCGAGCACGTTGGCTTTGTCGACGCTGGTCACGCGGCCCTCTTTGCCTGCGGCCTTGCGCTTGCGGGCGGCTTGGAAGGCCACGTGCGCGATGCGCTCGATCTCGGGCTTGGAGTAGCGCATGGTGTCGAAGGCTTCTTCGGCCCCCGGAAAATGGCCGTCGGTCGCGATGCGGCGGCCGCGTGGCTGGCCGAAGTAAATATCGCCCGTGAGCTCGCGGATGATCAGGATGTCCAGACCCGAAATCAACTCGGGCTTGAGGCTGGACGCGCCCACCAGCTGCTCGTAGCAAATGGCAGGACGGAAGTTGGCGAACAGGCCCATGTTCTTGCGCAGGCCCAAGATGGCTTGCTCAGGACGCAGGGGGCGGTCGAGCTTGTCGTATTTCCAGTCGCCCACCGCGCCAAACAGCACGGCATCACTGTCCATCGCCAGCTTGAGTGTGGCTTCGGGCAGTGGGTGGCCATAGGCGTCGTAGGCGGCGCCGCCGACCAGGGCGGTTTCCATCTCGAACTTCAGTTCGAGGGTGTTCAGGACTTTGACGGCTTCGGCGACGATTTCGGTGCCGATGCCATCACCGGGGAGGACTGCGATTTTCATGGGGTGTTTTTTAGTAAGTGAAATTTAACGGTCGATGATCACAAGCGTTCCATGACTGCCGTGCGCGACAGCATGTGGAATACCGCTTGGAACGATGTACATCTGACCTTGTTTGACTTCAATGGTTTGGTTGTCAATCAAGAGGTTCATTTGACCTTCAATAACCAGCAGCGCTTCATCGAAATCATGTGTTTCATTCGGGTATGACTGAGAGTCCATTCTGAGCACTTTGATTTGGGACTCTGCAGCACGGCCAATCACAGTTGATCGCCAAGTTGTTGGCAAACTTTCTGCGATTGACGTTAAGTCAAACAATGACATCATGCAATGTGCGCGAGCCAGGGCTTGGTGGCCAGGCGCTCGGCTTCAAAGGCCTTGATCTTGTCGGCGTGGCGCAGGGTCAGGCCAATGTCGTCCAGGCCGTTGAGCAGGCAGTATTTGCGGAAGGCTTGCACCTCGAACGGGATTTCCTGGCCTTGGGGACGGACGACGACTTGGCGTTCCAGATCCACCGTGAGTTCGTAGCCGGGGAAGGCGGCCACTTCGTCGAACAGCTGGGCGACCACGGCTTCGGGCAGCACGATGGGCAGCAGGCCGTTTTTGAAGCAGTTGTTGAAGAAGATGTCGGCAAAGCTGGGCGCGATCACGCAGCGAAAGCCGTATTGGTCGATGGCCCAGGGGGCGTGTTCGCGGCTGGAGCCGCAGCCGAAGTTTTTGCGGGCCAGCAAAACGCTGGCACCTTGGTAGCGAGGCTGGTTCAACACGAAGTCCGGGTTGGGCTTGCGGCTGGCTGGGTCCTGGCCGGGGTAGCCCACGTTCAGGTAGCGCCATTCATCGAACAGGTTAGGACCAAAGCCGGTCTTGCGGATCGACTTGAGGAACTGCTTGGGGATGATGGCATCGGTGTCCACGTTGGCGCGGTCCATCGGGGCCACCAGGCCTTTGAGGAGGGTGAATTTCTGCATGGTGTGATTTCCCGGTCGCTTCAGGCGAATTTGCGGATGTCAACAAAGTGGCCGTGGATGGCCGCCGCAGCCGCCATGGCGGGGCTGACCAAGTGGGTGCGGCCGCCCGCGCCCTGACGGCCTTCGAAGTTGCGGTTGGACGTCGACGCGCAGCGCTCGCCGGGCTCCAGGCGGTCGGCATTCATGGCCAGGCACATGGAGCAGCCGGGTTCGCGCCACTCAAAGCCTGCGGCTTTGA
>JBIKQY010000437.1:0-2588 GCA_044349465.1 Limnohabitans sp.
AAGTACCGCTGAGGCCATCCCAACTCTTTCTGAGTGGGCGATGATCTTCATGGCCGCTGTGATGTCGATATTGGGTGTTTTCAGAAGGCATCGCCATCTCGGCATTTCTTCGACGTGGCTGCCGCGTCCCGGATAATTGCATTGATTCAAAAAGGTATCCGCAGTTTTTAGCCAGTGAACTCATGCGGTTCACAGACAATGCTTCCATCACATCTGCAGTTCACCCGGGAGCCTTACCATGATGATTGCATTGCACAAAAACGGACGCACAACGCCGACCATACGAGCCGAGTTTGCAGCAAGCACCGACAGGGTTGAGCGCGATTTCGCCGAACAGCACATGCACACCATCCTGGCCCGCCTGGCCGGGGCAGGCGCCGTGCCTCGTGCCGACCAGGTGGACGCCGTTCACGCCGTGCTGCAACCGGCCTCGCGTGTGCTGGTGGTGCAGGCCACCGGCTGGGGCAAGTCGGCGGTGTACTGGGCGGCCACGCATGCGATTCGCAGCACGGGCGCTGGCCCCACGCTGTTGGTCTCGCCCCTGCTGGCGCTGATGCGCGACCAGGTGAGTGCAGCCGAGCGGGCGGGGCTGAAGGCCGCCACGGTCAACTCCACCAACCTTGACGATTGGGACGATGTGTTCCAGCGGCTGGACGACGACGACATCGACGTGCTGCTGGTCTCGCCCGAACGGCTGGGCAACCCGCGTTTTGCGGCGCGCCTGGGCGCTTTGCTGGCCCGGGTGGGCCTGATCGTGATCGATGAGGCGCATTGCATCAGCGATTGGGGTTTTGATTTCAGGCCCGATTACCAGCGCTTGGCGCGGGCGCTCTTGTCTACGCCCACGGCCAGCGTGCTGGCCACCACGGCCACGGCCAACGAGCGGGTGACGTTCGACATTGGCAAACAGTTGGGCGCGAACACGGTGACTTTTCGCGGCACGCTGGCGCGCACCTCGCTCACGCTGTCGGTGGTGCCGGGGCTCACGCCTTTGCAACGCTACGCCTGGATTGCTGATGCGCTGGAGCAATTGCCGGGTTCGGGCATTGTGTATGTGCTGACGGTGGCTGAGGCGGAGCGGCTCACGGCTTTTTTGCGCAGTTGCGGTCACGAGGTGGAGGCCTATTCGGGCCAGACAGACGCCGACACGCGCCTGAAAGTGGAAGACCGTTTGCGCCAGAACCTGGTCAAGGCGGTGGTGGCCACTTCGGCGCTGGGCATGGGCTACGACAAGCCGGACCTTGGCTTTTGCGTGCATGTGGGATCGCCCTCGACACCGGTCGCCTATTACCAGCAGGTGGGCCGGGCGGGCAGGGCGGTGGCGCATGCCGAAGGGGTGCTGCTGCCTTCCGATGCGGACGAGCGCATTTGGGATTACTTCGCCACCGCGTCGATTCCTGACCCACAAACGGCGGCCAAGGTGTTGCAAAGTCTGGGTGGTGATGCACGCAGCCTGATCGAGATCGAAGCCGACACCGGCGTGCGTCGGGGCCGGCTGGAGGCGTTGCTGAAAATTTTGGCGGTCGAGGGCGTGTTGGACAAAGACGGCTCTGCTTGGCGGGCCACCGGCGTGCCCTATGTGCACGACACCGCCAAGTGGACGGCACTGGCCCAGGTGCGCCAGCAAGAAGCGGGCATCATGCGGCAATACGCCCATGGCGCGGGCTGCCTGATGGCGTATTTGCAGACCGCGCTGGACGACCCGTCGCCCGCGTCTTGCGGGCGTTGCTCTGTGTGCACCGGGCAGTTGCCGTTTCCGGGCCTCTTGCCTTCACAAGACAAATTGATGGCGGCCCGCAACTTTTTGCGCGGCATGGATGTGGACATCGAGCCACGCAAACGTTGGCCGGCAGGGGTAGGGCGCAAAGGCACGATTCGCGGCTTTGATGTGGGCCGCGCTGTGGCCTTTGCTGACGACCCGGGCTGGGTGGCTGAGCTGCAGGCTTTGCGCTTGGCCCCCGGTGATGTGCCGCCCGATTTGCTGGCCGGGGCCGTGGCCACGCTCGGACGCTGGGCCAAGACCTGGCCTGCGCGCCCGGTGTGCGTGGTGCCGCTGCCCGCGCCCGACATGGCCGCCAACCGCGTGTTGGCCGAGCACATCGCGCGCAAGGGCCGCTTGCCGCTGCACGATGTGTTCAGCTGGCGCGGCGGGCCAGCGCCCGATGACACCGCCTCAACCCCTGTTGTGGCGCATCTGGAGTCGGCCATCCTTTTGGCAGGTGATGCGGAGCTGACGAACGGACCGGTGCTGCTGGTCACCAGCACAGTGCGCACACGCTGGGCTGCCACCGTGGCCGCGGCGATGTTGCGCGAGCAGGGGGCAAGCCAGGTGCTGGTGCTGGCTTTGCATTTGCAGCCTTGAATTTTCTTTGTTGGAGTCCACCCTGTGGGCGATGGTTTTCAGGGCGTGTGCCACGCCCATCGCCCACGGGGTGGGCTCCTACAAAAATTCATCCCATGCCGGATGAGCATGATTTCATCAGGCATGATCGCCATCCCCCATTTCGCCATCAAACCATGACCGACGACACACCCGACACGCCGCTGCTGCAAGAACCCCGTCTGTGGCAGGACGAGCACTGGACCGC
>JBIKQY010000348.1:0-3366 GCA_044349465.1 Limnohabitans sp.
CAGTCCCTGGTTGCTGCTGCTGGGCAATTTGTTTTTCAACCTGTCGTTGGTGGTGCGTGCGGGCATGGATGGGCTCGCGCAAGTCAGTGCCCAGCGGGTGGCGGTGGCCCGCACGCTGGGGGCCACGCCATGGCGGGCCTTTTGGCGGGTCGAGTGGCCGGTGGTGGCACCCTGGCTGGCCTCGGCCTTGTGCCTGGTGTTTTTGTATTGCTTCACCGGTTTTGGATTGGCCCTGGTGCTGGGTGGGCAGCGCTGGGCCACGGTCGAGGTGGAGATCTACACCCTGATCGCGCACGAGCTGGCCCTGGCTCGCGCCGCAGCGCTGGCCGTGGCCATGCTGGCGCTGACAGCGGGCATGGCCTGGGCGTACGCCTGGGTGGAGCGCCGCTTGGCCAGCCCGGCCCGCATCACCCCGGTGGCGCGTCGACCCTTGCGGGGGCTGACCGTCTGGGGCGGCTGGGCACTGGCCTTGGGCGGCTGGTTGCTGCTGTGTGGTGCACCCTTGCTGGCGCTGCTGCTGCAGGCGGCGCAAGCGGCGTGGTTCGGGCAGGGCTTGGCGGTGCTGCATGAGGCCGACACCTGGCTGGCTGTAGGCAACACCTTGCGCTTCAGCGGCCTGGCGCTGGCGCTGGCCACGGCACTGGGTTTGCTGCACGCGCTGGCCGGTCAGGCGATGCGCCGCTGGGCACCTGCCGCGCTGGCGTGGCGGGCCAGCGCTTATGCGCCTTTGGTGGTGTCCCCCGTGGCCCTGGCCTTTGGCTTGCTGCTGCTGTATCCGCGGTGGCTGGCCAGTTGGCCCTTGCTGGTGGCTGCTTATGCCTTGCTGGCTTACCCGTTTGTGGCCAAAGCACTCACTGCTGCGCTCGATGCGCTGCCCGAGTCCTACGCCCAAGCCGCCGCCAGCTTGGGCGCACGGCCTGTGCGTGTGTTTTGGCGTGTGACTTTGCCGCTGGTGGCCCCCGCCTTGCGCCGGGGCATGGCTTTTGCGGCGGCCACCATGTTGGGCGAGTTTGCCGTGTCCTTGCTGCTCGCGCGCCCCGAATGGCTGACCCTGAGTACCTTGATCTACCAACGCCTGGGCCGCCCCGGCAGCGCCAATCTGGACGCCGCGCTGGTCCTCTCGGCGGGGCTCATGGCCTTGGCCTTGCTCGTTTTTTGGTTCATCGAAGGGCGAGACCCCACCCAGAGCATCCCTCGCCGTGCCCCCCAACAGGATTTGCGTCATGCTTGAACTGCGCCACATCACCCACCATTGGCTCGGGCCCCAAGGCCAGCGCCAAACCCTGCTGCAGGCTGTGAATTTGCGCATCGAAGCGGGCCAAACCGTGGCCTTGCTGGGGCCCTCGGGCAGCGGCAAAAGCACGCTGCTCAAAATCGTGGCGGGTCTGGAGACGCCGGAGTCGGGCAGCGTCTGGCTCGACGGTCAGGACATCAGCGACTGGCCGCCGGAAAAACGCCGCTTGGCCCTGATGTTTCAGGACTTTGCGCTGTTCCCGCACCTGAGCCTGCAGGACAACGTGGCCTTTGGATTGGTGGAGCAGGGCATGGGCCGCGCCGCTGCGCGCGAGAAGGCTCAGGCGCTGCTGCTGCGCTTTGGCCTGCAGGGCAGGGGCGGCGAGCGGGTGGACACTCTATCGGGCGGTGAGCAGCAGCGCGTGGCGCTGGCCCGGGCGCTGATCACCCAACCCCGGGCGCTGCTGCTGGACGAGCCCTTTTCTGCGTTGGACGCCGAGCTGCGGGTGAGCCTACGCGAAGAATTTGCCCGCCACATTGCCGAGCACGGCATGCGCGCCTTGCTGGTGACCCACGACGAAGCCGAAGCCCGCGCCATGGCCAGCGCGGCCTGGCGTGTGCAGGGCGGCAGCTTGGTCAGTTTGTGGTGATGCGGTGAACCGCGAGAACCGGGGAAACGGTTTGGGGCCGTCGCTTCAAAGCCCCAGCGCCTGCCAGACCCGAATGGCCGCATACGCGTCGTTGGCGGCGTAGACCAATTGCGCCTCGCTCAAGCGGGCGTTGGCCCAGTTGCTGGTGGCGGCCTTTTTGCTCTTGATGAAGCGCTGGTTGAACAGCACCGCCACCGCGCCCTTGACGCCCATGTCCTTGCGGTAACCGCGTTCGCGAAAGATGGTGTTGAGCTCCAGGATGCCTTGCGGGTCGATGCCCAACTTGTGCACGATGCGCTTGCGGTCGTCGCCCAGACCAAACCCGGCTTTGGCAATGCCGCCGCGCGCCAGCAAATCGGCGGCCACAGCGCGGCACTCGGGCTCGTGCAGTTGAAACACCCAAGCCCGCTCGGGCGTGGACAGTTGCAAGATGTGCGGCCCGTCTGACTGCTCGCCCACCTTGAAGGTGGGTTTGGACTCGGTGTCAAAACCCCAGGCTCGGGCGGCGATCAACGCGTCGTGCGCGTCATGCGCCTGCGCAGCGGTGTTCACCAAGCTGATCCGGTCCAGCCCCAGGCGCTCAAATTCGGGCAGCAGGGCGATGGCTTCTTTGTCGGGTGTTGGGTGGTGGTCTTGCATGGCGTTCAGCCTTTCAGTGCTTTTTTGGCCTTCTTGCTGCCTTCTTTGCGCACCGCCCGTTCGGCATCGGCTTTTTTGCCCTCGGCCAACCAGTCGGCAAATTCGGCGGGGGTTTCCAGTGTCAGTCGGCCCAAAGCGGCCGAACGGAAATCGTGGATCACGATTTCGGCGGCCTTGGTGGTGTTGACCCGTCCGCCGCTTTGGATTGCGCCGCGTTGGCGGGCGATGGCTTCGAGCAGGGTTTCGTCGGTGTGGCTGGCCACGTCTTGCACTTTGTAGCGCTCGGTGATGGCCTGCGGGTAATGCGGAATCAGGTAATTGAGCAACTCCAGCGCCACCACCTCTTCGTCAAACGCGTTCACGCCAATCGCGCCGCTGGCGGCGAGGTTGTAACCGCTTTGCTCGACGATGATGCGCGGCCACAGCACGCCGGGGGTGTCGTACAGGTAAAAGTCGTCGGCCAGCGTGATGCGCTGCTCCAGTTTGGTCACGCCCGCTTCGTCGCCGGTTTTGGCGGCGCGTTTGCCTTTGAGGGTGTTGATCAGGGTGGACTTGCCCACGTTGGGGATGCCGCAAATGAGCACCCGCATGGGCTTGACCATGCCGCCCCGGTTGGGGGCCAATTGGCGGCTGGCATCGATCAAGGCCTTGGCGGGTGACACCACGCTGGTGTCCATGCCCAAAGCGCTCACGCCGGGCAGGGCGTTGTAGTGGGTCAGCCATGCCGCGGTTTGCACCGGGTCGGCCAAGTCTTGTTTGCTCAGGATTTTGAGGGCGGGTTTGCCTTCGATCAGCTCGGCCAGCATCGGGTTGGCACTCGACCCCGGCAGGCGGGCGTCCAGCA
>JBIKQY010000183.1:0-5666 GCA_044349465.1 Limnohabitans sp.
GCTCCCCAATCGCCTTGCGTGTGAGGTGCATGTGTCCGGGAAACCATTGAATCGCCATATATAAAGCCGCAGCTGACCGAAAAGATAAAAGAGGTGATTGTCGGGCAGTTCGGTGCAGGCTTTGTGGGTTGCCCAAGAGGACTGTCCAAGAAGGGCCCAATGATGGCGCAGCCGGCGCGGGCGCACAGCAAGCGGCTTTATGGGCGTCCGTAAGTACTGTCGTGGTCGGCAGACACCGTCAACAATCGCATGAAATCCCCGTCACGGTGGGCTGTGCATCGGCGGCTTGGGGTGATGCGCAATGAACAGATAGCGTCAATCCCTGGCGGTGGTTTGACACTCGCGATCTTTTCCCACTTGAGGCCGTTGTCGCGGTACAGCTGGTTTCAGCTCATTTGCCGGATTTTCCGCAGGGTGTCGATGGCTGCGTTGCGTTCCGGTTTTTGTAAACCAAACAGGTTTTCCTGAAACACCGGGTTGTTCAAATCACGATAAAACCTTTGGTTTTGGCAATGGCCGCCATGGCGCAGTCGTTTGGCCCAAGGTGCGCAACTGACCTGACCGCATGCACGCACCCACCACCGAAGCGCAGGTGCCAGCCCCGCGCAGCTCGATTCTCAGGGGCGCGCGCGGTGGTCGTTGTCAGATCGGAGCACCGAGATGATGCCGCGCAGTCGGGACAGGTGCCGCTGCTCAAAAAAGACCCCGATCAGCACCCCGCAGAGTGCCGCCACTGCGGTCTGCGCTGCGTCACTTGGAGTGATCCAGAAAAGGGCGCACAGAGCGGCGGCGGCGACACCAGCGTTGACGCGACTCAGCCATGGCGGGCGCCTGGACAGATCGTCCAGCAGCCGCTCGTCGTTCTTGGTCAAAGGGGTTCGGTGCATGTGGTTTCTTCTTCTCGGGCAATGTCAAGCAACTGCAGGTTTGCAGATATCGGGATGTTAGCTTGCGCCACCGGCTCTCGCCCGCACGGGTCGATTCTGTTAAGTATGTAACTGCACGCCTGGTCACCCGGGGCGAAGAGGCGGCCATGGCCCGCCATGCGCAAATCGCCATGGACGCCTGGCGCACCGAGCTGGTCACGCCGCGCACGCTGTTGGAGTCCTACCATGTGCTGCGCATTGGCCCCCAAGAAATCGCCCAGCACCGCGATGGTATTTCGCTGAACTCGCCCATGGTGCGCGCCCTGAATGCCTTGGGCTTGTTTGACCGCACCAAAGCCTCCGCGCTCGACAGCTCTGAAATCAAAGGCCAGATTGATCGCTTCAATAACGGCATTGCCAGCACCCCAGCTTATTTTTGGCTGAACACCGAGCGCAACGACCGCATCACCCAGCTGCAAACAGGGAGCGCTTATGTGCGCGCCCAACTGGCCGCCACGGCGCAGGGCTTGTCGATGCACCCCTTGTCGCAGGCCCTGCAGGAATACCCCGAACAGGCTGCGCACTACCAAGCCGTGCACCAGTTGCTGAGCGCTGCCGATCGCGGGCAAACGGTGCAGATGTGGACGCGTCTGGGTCATGCCCCGGCCATCGGCCCGGCACCGCGTCGGGGACTGGAAGCACATTTGTCTGTGTAGGTCGGACCGTCTGGTCCAACATTTGGATGTCACACCGGTCAAGACTTCTGGGTAGCTGGACTGCCGTTCATTTGCGCTATCGGCTTGGCATGACAGTAACTGCAAGCGGCTTGCCTGATGGTTTTGGCTTGAGCTGAGGGTTGAAAGGTTCGGAAAGGTTCATAAAAAAGATAAAGTCCAACTCATTGTTTGCGCACTGCGGTGCGGGCAACCGGAGGTCTTCACTTTGAATATGCGGCGCTTGTGCTTGATGGTTATTTTTTGCATCTTGCAAGGACAGGCCATGGCCGACTTGATCGTGGAGAGAGCCTTTTACGAAGACCGAACGGCTTCCTTGAGTTTTGAGCAGGTTCGGGACAAAGATTTTGTGCCCCTGCACAATTTATTGAATGAGGGGTTCTCAAACTCCGCATTCTGGGTTCGCATCAAGGTGGACGACACCTTTCAGGGTGGCAAGATCGCCATCAAGATCATTCCGACTTACCTGGATGAAATTGGCCTGTATGCCGAGCGCCGTCCAGAGCCTTGGAGCATTGTGGGAGACAGGTATCCGTTGGCCAACAACGGCATCAAGGCACTTGGTTACAACTTCATTGTGGACCACCGCACCGAAAGTCCTTATTACTGGATGCGCCTGAAAACAACCAGTACCAACCTCATGAGCATCGAGGCGATCCCCCATGAACTGTTGTACGAATCGAGCATTGCGGAATACATCTTCAGTGCCATGCTTTTGGCGGTTTTTGGTATTTTTTTAGCGTTAAGTTTTGTGTACTTCGTGGCCAGCAGGGAGGTCATCAATGGTGTGTTCTTTTTGAAGCAGTTGCTGGCCCTGTTGCATGCATCGTTCTATTTGGGTTATGTCCGTTTGCTGACGCCCGGGATGTTGTCACCCGAAGTCCTTGACACCCTGTTCAGCTACAGCGTTTTTGCCCTCACATTTTCAGTAGGCTTGTTTTATGCACTCTTCTTCAAGGAGTACAAAATCCGCGCTTGGGCGAACCTGCTGCTGTGGCTTTGCCTGCTGTTCATTGTGCTGGCTGGTTTAATGTTTTCGTTAGGGCACAGAGCGCTTGCGCTGAACATCAACATGATGGTCATTGCGGTGTTGTCTCCATTGCTGGTCTTGATCGCGATCTGGGGCATTCCTTGGAGTGCGATTGAAAATCCTGTCATCGGTCGCCGTGCGTTGATCGGAATCCAGTCGGCCAATTTTGTGTCGGGTTTTTTGCATTCACTGCCGTCCTTAGGTGTGATAAGGGGCACCGAATTCGCCATCTACGTGGTCATGCTCCCCGCCATCATTTCGAGCATCTTCATGCTGATGATTGTGAGGTTTCGAGCCAGAAGCCAAGATCAACAGCGATTGGCCGACCTGGCCATTCACGTTGGACGAGCCGAGCAGGAAAAGCAGCAACGTGAAAAGCAAGCGCAGTTCATGGCCATGCTCACGCATGAGCTGAAAACGTCACTGGCGCTCATCCGGTTTGCGGCGCGAAATGCGCTGGGCATGAGTCAGACAGCGGTGCGCATTGAGCAGGCAGTGGATGAGATGAACTCGGTCATCGAGCGATGTCAGCAAGCCGACAAGCTGGAACGTGGTTGGTCATTCGAGAAAAAAAATCACAGCGTCGTTGCCCTGGTTCATGAGTGCTTGGATCGTCTGGACCACAAAGGGCGTGTGCAGGTGTCGGACATACCGCACATGACCATTTCTACCGACGGTGCCTTGTTCAAAATTATTCTCAATAACCTTCTTGAAAATGCGCTCAAATATTCACCGCCCTGTGACCCGGTGGTTTTACAGGTTTTGGCACGCAGTTCTTCGCCGCAGATGGTGCTGAAGGTGCGTAACAAGCTTGGCCGTGCAGGTGCACCTGATAAATCAAAGGTTTTCGAAAAGTACTATAGAAACGAGTTAGCGCAGGCCACTACTGGCTCTGGCCTGGGTTTGTACATCGTGCGGGCGCTGACGCAGTTGTTGGGCGGGCAAGTGGACTTTGCCCATGAAGACGAAACCGTGACCTTCAGCATCACCTTGCCGCTATGAAAATCCTCATTGTTGAAGACCATCAGGCACTGCGCGAAGTCATGGTGGAGCATCTGGAAAGCCAAGGCTATCGTGTTGCTGGGGCAGCCCACGCTGATGAAATGGACACATTGCTGCTGCAGAATAAATTTGACCTGCTGGTCCTGGACCTGCAACTGCCGGGTGAAAACGGCATCAGCATTGCACAGCGCCTCAAGCGCTCACAACCCGGTCTGTACATCATCATGATGACCGCCAGGACGAGCGAAGCTGATCAAGTCAAGGGCTACATGTCCGGGGCGGATGTTTACTTGCCCAAACCGACCACGCCCGAGCTTCTGGCGGCTGCCATTCAAAGTTTCTCGCGACGTTGGATGCAGCCGTCTGCTGGATCCATTCATTTTGACCCGTTGCGCTTGGTGTTGTTGCACGGCGATGTGCAGGTCGAACTCACCAAGCAAGAAGCGCTGATCCTCAAGGCGCTGCTGGAAGCCCCAGGCCAGATGCTGGCGCACACCCGGTTGCTGGACGTAGTCAGCAAGAATTTTTCTGCCCAGGGTAAATCCAATCTCGAAGTCCACATGACAAGACTTCGCAAGAAATTGTCCGAAGCAGGGTTGGCTGCACCGGCCATCAAGGTCGTACGCAACAAGGGGTATCAGCTCGTGTGTGAGGCCATCGTCATGGTTTGATGACTGCGAAAGGTTCAGCAAGCTTCATTCTCTTGTGTCATGTTTAATTTTTTTTTCTTGTGTATTGAATTGTCCATTCACTTTTAAAAGGGTAATCATGAACTTTAAGAAAATTTTTGCAATTTTGGCTTTAACGGCTTCATGGATTGGCGTTGCGACGGCACAGAGCACCACCTACAGGTTAAATTCCGCCGGAAACTACAGCAGCGTCACCAACTACACCAATTGTCCAGCAGGCCAAACTTGCGCAAACTACACGACATCGATGACCCAGACAGGATCATTTACCTTATCTTCTCCCGTTGGGGCCAACCTCGTAAACGCCACCATCACGCCAACCGCCTATTCCTTTTCGGACGGCATCAACACCTACAGCAATACCGACGCCGGCAGCCGGATAAACCATTTTAAACTTACTACCAATGGCTCCGGAAACATCACATCCACCGACATCGTTCTTTCAAAATGGCTATCGGTTACCAATGGCGGAGTCAATGACAGGGTTTCATATTTTGGCTCGTCTACTGGTTTTTCTTCGAACAACGAACGATGCACTGCCGTGTCAACATCTGGTGGGTTGAACACGTGTAGCAGTTCTCCGGGTGCCGTTTACACCGACGGGGGCTCGTTGGCGCTTGGTGCTACAGCTGCTTCAATCACCCCTGAGGCTCCATCAGCCATCCCCACCCTCAGTGAATGGGCCTTGATCTTCTTGGCGAGTTTGATGGCAATGTTCGCGATTCGCAGAAAGTTTCGTCAGTAACCAAGCGAGCTTCACTGCACCATTTTCTGCCTTCTATAGACCCTGTGTTGGAGCCGATCCAGTATTGACCACCTCGTCAGTTTTTGGTCGGCGTCAACACCAACTGGACATCGATAAGTAGCAACAGCACGTGCATGGTGCCTGTTCACTCCAGCAGTAATTACAACTGGGCTTTGGACTTGGCCAGTGTCAAATTTACGGCTGCGCGAGGTGCATAGAACACATCCGCAACGAGGCCGCCTGCCGATCACAAGGAGGCCATTTCTGCAGGGTCTTTGTACATGACGGCTGGACTCAGGGCGGTAACTCTGGTGACGTGCGGTACCCGCTGGCAGCTAAAAGGGCAAGTTTCTGCAACGACCGCAAGAGTGTAACGCTGACGCTGACCAATGGGGGAGAAGGTGACCACGACCGGACGGCCAACAGCACGATTGTTGATCCGGGTGGGCCTGCAGTGGTGGCAAGTACCGCTGAGGCCATCCCAACTCTTTCTGAGTGGGCGATGATCTTCATGGCCGCTGTGATGTCGATATTGGGTGTTTTCAGAAGGCATCGCCATCTCGGCATTTCTTCGACGTGGCTGCCGCGACCGGATAATTG
>JBIKQY010000438.1:0-2572 GCA_044349465.1 Limnohabitans sp.
CCCGCCCATGAACGACCCGCAGGCACCTACGCCCGCGACATCTTGAGCCGTTTGCTGGTGGATTTGTCGTGGGCTTCATCGCGGCTGGAGGGCAACACCTACAGCCGCCTGGACACGCAAAACCTGATCGAGCATGGGCATGCCGCGCAGGGCAAGGACGCCATCGAAACGCAGATGATCCTGAACCACAAAGCCGCCATCGAGATGCTGATTGAGGACACCAACGATGTGGGCTTTGATGCCTTCACGTTCAAAAATCTGCATGCCGTGTTGTCGCAAGATTTGATGCGTGACCCGCAGGCCAGTGGCAGGTTGCGTCGGCGCTTGGTGGAGATTTCGGGCACGGTGTTTCACCCTGCAGCCATGCCCCAGGTGATCGAGGACTGTTTTGAGCTGTTGCTGATTAAAGCCGCTGCCATTCCCGATCCGTTTGAGCAGGCGTTTTTTCTCATGGTGCAGCTGCCGTATTTGCAGCCGTTTGAAGATGTGAACAAACGCGTGTCGCGCATTGGTGCCAACTTGCCGCTGATACAGCACAACCTATGCCCCTTGTCGTTCATCGACGTGCCCGAGCGGGCGTACATCGAAGGCACTTTGGGCGTGTATGAACTCAACGAGGTCGATTTGTTGCGCGATGTGTTTGTGTGGGCCTATGAGCGTTCGTGCCAGCGTTATCTGGCCATCACCCAAACCATGGTCGAGCCGAACCCCCTCAAAATCAAATACCGCGAAGCGCTGATTCAGGCCGTACAGGAGGTGGTCAAGGGCCTGCAAGCGCCAAGCCCAGAAGCGCTGGCCCCTGTGGTGGCGCGCATTCAGGTGCCCGCAGCAGACCAGGATGCGTTCACCCGCATGCTGACCGAGGCGCTGCAGCAGTTGCACGAAGGCAGCGTGGCCCGTTACCGGCTGCGTCGCTCTGAATACCTGGCCTGGCAGTTGGCTTGTTCGGGTGGCGACGATCACCTGTAACTTTCTGTCAAGTCGCAACGAACTGCAAGACGATCGACGTTATGGTTCACTGTCTTTGATGGCTCCGATCTGATTCGATCTGATACGTTATTGCTTTCTCAGGAGTTCCCCTTTCATGCGCCTTCGTCAAATTGTTTTGCTGCTCTTGCTGGCGCTGGCCATCGGTGCGTTTGTGGCGTTGGACTTGGGTCGCTTCCTGAGCTTTGAGCAGCTCAAAGCCAGCCAGGCCAGTTTTGCGCAGCTGCATGCCGAGCAGCCCATTGCGGTGGCGGTGGTGTATTTCTTGATTTATGTGCTGGCCACGGCGTTGTCGTTTCCGGGCGCGACCATCATCACGCTGGCGGGGGGCGCGGTGTTTGGGCTGTGGCAGGGTTTGTTGATCGTGTCGTTTGCGTCCACCGTGGGCGCGACCTTGGCGTTTTTGGCGTCGCGCTTTTTATTGCGCGATTGGGTGGAGGCACGCTTTGGTCAGCGCTTGGCCGACATCAACGCCGGCGTGAACCGTGAGGGAGGTTTTTACCTGTTCACTTTGCGCCTGATTCCGGTGGTGCCCTTCTTCTTGATCAACCTGCTCATGGGCCTCACGCGCATGAAGGTGTGGACGTATTACTGGGTCAGCCAGATCGGCATGCTGGCGGGTACGGCGGTGTATGTGAACGCGGGCACGCAGTTGGCGCAGCTCGATTCTGTGCAGGGCATTTTGAGCCCTGCGATCTTGGGCAGCTTTGTGCTGCTGGGCATCTTCCCGCTGATCGCACGCCGCATCGTGGCCGCTGTGCAAAAGCGCAAGGTCTACGCCCGCTGGGCCGACCAACGCCCCAAGACGTTTGACTGCAACCTGATCGTCATCGGCGGCGGCGCGGGCGGTTTGGTCAGCGCCTACATTGCAGCAGCGGTCAAGGCCAAGGTCACGCTGATCGAGGCGCACAAGATGGGCGGCGACTGTTTGAACTACGGCTGTGTGCCGAGCAAAGCGCTGATCAAAAGCGCCAAGCTGGCCCACCAAATGCGCCACGCGTCGAACTACGGCCTGAGCGATGCGGCCCCAAACTTCAGCTTCAAAGCGGTGATGCAGCGCGTGCACGACGTGATCAAAGCCATCGAGCCGCACGACAGCATCGAGCGTTACACCGGTTTGGGTGTGGAGGTGTTGCAGGGTTACGGCAAGTTGGTGAACCCGTGGACGGTCGAAGTGGCTTTGAACGACGGCACGACACAGCGGCTGACCGCCCGCAGCATCGTGATCGCTGCTGGCGCTCGCCCCTTTGTGCCGCCACTGCCCGGTTTGGACGATGTGGGCTATGTGACCAGCGACACGTTGTGGGACGAATTTTCCAAGCTCGATGAAGTGCCCAAGCGCCTGGTGGTGCTTGGCGGCGGCCCGATTGGCTGCGAGTTGGCACAAAGCTTTGCCAGGCTGGGCTCGCACGTCACCCAAGTGGAAATGGGCGCACGCATCATGGTGCGCGAAGACGCTGATGTGAGCGAACTCGCCCAAGCCTCACTGGAGGCCGACGGCGTGCAAGTGCTCACCGGGCACAAGGCGCTGCGCTGCGAACTGGTGAACGGCGAAAAGACCCTGGTGGTGGAACACGCCGGTGCA
>JBIKQY010000439.1:0-2569 GCA_044349465.1 Limnohabitans sp.
GCCCGCGCTGGGCTTCATCAAATATGGCGCCTTGTGTAAACCGTGACAAAAAACCCCTCGGGTCTTCGGCTGCAAAAGCACGCTCGGTCGGGTCTTCGAGCGAGATGTAGGGTTTGTCAGGGAACAGGTGACGGGCCAGCGTGGTCTTGCCCGATTGCCGCGGGCCGGTGATGGCCACCACAGGAAACGACTTGGCCAGACGTTGGAGCGCAGGGGCAAGTTGACGTTCGATCATGGGGCTATTTTATACAGATTGAAGAAATGATCTTCAATCTGTATAGATCGGGTTAATTTCACCCCTTGCAATCCGCTTGGACAGAGCGCTTGGGGTGAACCGATCAGACGCGTCGGGCCAACTCGGCGGCCTTGCCAATGTAGCTGCCCGGCGTCATGGCCAGCAGGCGGTCTTTGTCGGCTTGCGGGATCTCCAAGCCCTGGATCAGGCCATGCAGGGCAGCAGCGGTGACCGCCTTGCCTCGGGTGACTTCTTTGAGTTGCTCATAAGCGCCCTGCACGCCATAGCGGCGCATCACGGTCTGGATCGGCTCGGCCAGCACTTCCCATGCGGCGTCCAGATCGGTGGCCAAGGCTTCTTCGTTAAGTTCGAGCTTGCTCAAACCGGTCATCAAGGACGCATAGGCCAGCGTGGTGTAGCCCAGGCCCACACCCATGTTGCGAAGCACGGTGGAGTCGGTCAGGTCACGCTGCCAGCGGCTAATCGGCAGCTTCTCGCTCAGGTGCTTGAGCACGGCGTTGGCCAGGCCCAGGTTGCCTTCGGCGTTTTCAAAGTCAATCGGGTTGACCTTGTGCGGCATGGTCGAAGAACCGATCTCACCGTCTTTGAGGCGCTGCTTGAAGTAACCCAGGCTCACATAGCCCCAGATGTCACGAGACAGGTCAATCAAGATGGTGTTGGTCCGCGCCACGGCGTCGAACAACTCGGCCATGTAGTCGTGCGGCTCGATCTGAATGCTGTAGGACTGGAAGGTCAGGCCCAAGCCCCATTGGCTGCTTTGGGTTTCGCTCAATTCGGGCGTCTCGACCACTTGGCGGGCAAAGGCTTCCCAGTCAAAGTCGGGCCAAGCTGACAAGTGGGCGTTGTAGTTGCCCACAGCACCATTCATTTTGCCCATCAACTGTACGGCGGCGATCTTGGCGCGGCAACCGTTCAGGCGCATGACCACGTTGGCCATTTCCTTGCCCACGGTGGTGGGGCTGGCGGTCTGGCCGTGCGTGCGGCTGAGCATGGGCACTTCGGCAAAGGCGTGCGCCATCTCGCGCAGTTTGGCGATCAGGCCATCCAGGCCCGGCAAGATGACTTGCGCCCTTGCGCCCTTGAGTTGCAGGGCGTGGCTGGTGTTGTTGATGTCTTCGCTGGTACAGGCAAAGTGCACAAATTCCGCAGCTTTTTCCAGCTCGGGTCGGTCTTTGAACTTGGACTTG
Source organism: Limnohabitans sp. (assembly GCA_044349465.1). Lineage (GTDB taxonomy): Bacteria > Pseudomonadota > Gammaproteobacteria > Burkholderiales > Burkholderiaceae_C > Limnohabitans_A. The sequence goes on from JBIKQY010000439.1 coordinate 1,444, forward strand.
ATCCAGTACTCGACGGCCTTGACATCGTGGTTGGTGACTTTCTCGAACGCCTTGATGGCGAGGGCATCGGCCTCGGCGAAGTTTTTCACCAGCGCTGTCAGGTAAACACGGGCACCAGGGGTCAGGGGCTTGAATTCGTCAAAGCCCGCATCGGACAAAGCGATGAACCAGGCGATCTCGACCTGAACGCGGCGATGCATGTAACCCTGCTCGCTCATGAGCGGGCGCAAGGCATTGAGTTTGCTGGCGTAACGGCCATCCAGCGGCGACAGGGCAGAAATGGGGGAGAAATTCATCCTTCGATTGTAATTCCCGCACCCTGTCAGCTCGATTCGGCCCGCTGCAAGCGCCAAGCATGTCCCCACGAGCGCACCACCTTGCGCAAGGCACCAAAAACAATCTGCGGCTTCACCTAGAATCAGATATCCATTTATTTGTCACTTCTTCTGATTTATGAAACTCATTGGCTCGGTCACCAGTCCTTATGTTCGCAAGGTGCGCGTTGTCATGGCCGAGAAAAAGCTGGACTACCAGTTCGTTACCGAAGACGTGTGGTCAGCCCAAACCTTGATACACGCCTCGAACCCTTTGGGCAAAGTGCCTTGTCTGGTGATGGAGGGCGGTGAAGCGGTGTTCGATTCGCGCGTCATCGTGGAGTATCTGGACACTTTGTCCCCTGTGGGCAAACTCATCCCGTCGGCCGGTCGCGAACGCGCCGAAGTCAAGACTTGGGAAGCCCTGGCCGATGGCCTGCTGGACGCGGCCTTGCTGGCCCGCATGGAAGCCGTCTGGACCGGCCGTGAAGACGGCCAACGCAGCCAGGCCTGGATCGATCGCCAACTCGACAAGATTCACCACGCTCTGGGCGCCATGAGCACCGGTTTGGGCGACAAAGCATTTTGTTCCGGCATCCACTTGAGCCTGTCCGACATCGCCGCAGGTTGCGCCCTGGCTTATCTGGATTTCCGCTTCCCGCAAATCGACTGGCGCACGCCTTACCCGAACCTGCACAAACTGCACGATAAATTGGCGCAACGGCCCAGCTTCATCGACACCCTGCCAGCTTGATGGTGAGGGCCCCCAACTGGTGGCCATTCAGTAGTTCAACAAGTTGCGCCGCACATGC
>JBIKQY010000440.1:0-2566 GCA_044349465.1 Limnohabitans sp.
ATGAGCCGTGGCGACTTGATCCTGACGCCCACAGGCCTGTGGCACGAGCACGGCCACGACGGCACCGAGCCCGTCATCTGGCTCGATGTGCTGGATTTGCCCTTGGTCTATTACATGGAGGCCAGCTACCACATCAACGGCGACCGCCAGACCGTGGTGCCTGGACGCAGCGACCAGCAATACGCCCGTGGCGGCGTGGTGCCCTCGCATGTGTTTGACCGCAGCAAAAAGGCCTACCCCATGCTGCGCTACGCCTGGAAGGACGCCAAAGCCGCGCTCGAATCGTTGGCGGCTGACGATGCCGGTTTGGAGCAAGTTCAAGTGACTTACACCAACCCGGAAACCGGTGGCGATGCTGAAAACATCTTGGGCTTTTACGCGCTCATGCTACGCCCAGGCCAGAGCCTGCGCATGCCTGCACGCTCACCCGCCCAGGTGTTCCACGTCATCGAAGGCGCGGTGCAAGCGCAGATCGTGGCGAGCACCTTTACCCTGGCAGAAGCCGACACCTGCTGCGCGCCCGGCTATGAAGCTGTGACGCTGAAAAACCTGCAAGCGGACAAGCCCGCCTTTGTGTTCATCGCCGACGAATCGCCCCTGCACCGCAAGCTGGGTGTGTACGAAAACCGGGGCTGAGACAGGCATTCACAAGCGCCTCTGCCCATTGAGGGTTTTCTGCACCCTAAGCCGACATCGCCCACAGGGGTGGGCTCCTACAAAGGCAGGAGCCACCACCTTGTAGGAGCCCACCCTGTGGGCGATGGCTTGTGGCCAACTGCCACTGCTGTAACAAACCACTGCACCGCCCAACACGCGGCACATCCACCAATTTCGTTGATTCAACCTGCACCACCATGACCACTTACCTCTTCACCCCACCCTCCGCCCCATCCCTGCCCATCCGTGGCCAACAAGAGCGCTTTCCCATCAACCGCATCTTTTGCGTTGGCCGCAACTACCACGCGCACGCTGTCGAGATGGGCCGACCCGTGGACAAGAGCGTCGAGCAGGCGTTCTACTTCACCAAGTCGCCGCAGACCTTGGTCGAAAGCGGTGCCACAGTGGCTTACCCCCCACGCACCAACAATTACCACTTCGAGATGGAACTGGTGCTGGCCATTGGAACAGCCGGTTTCCGCGTGAGCGAAGTCAACGCGCATGAGCTGGTTTATGGCTACGCTGCAGGCCTGGACATGACGCGCCGTGACCTGCAGCTGGTGGCGCGCGACAAGGGCCGCCCTTGGGACACGGGCAAAGACATCGAGCAAGGCTCGGTCTGCTCCGAGATCGTGCCCATGCCCGGCGTGGTGATCGAGAACGGCGCCATTGCGTTGGAAGTCAATGGCACGACCAAGCAATCGTCCGACGTGGACAAGCTGATCTGGAACATCCGGGAAATCATTGCCGACCTGTCGACCTATTACCACCTGCAACCCGGCGACCTGATCTACACCGGCACGCCCGAAGGCGTGGGGGCGGTGGTGACCGGTGACAAAATCACAGGCCGCGTTGAAGGCGTGGCCGAGATCGCGCTGAACATCGGCGCTGCGGAATAATGACAGCCACTCGCAAAAGCCAGTTCCAAACTGGCAATTGCTCTTGAACAGGACCTCACCATGAAGCTCTACAGTTTTTTCCGCAGCGGTACCTCGCACCGCCTGCGCATTGCGCTCAACCTCAAAGGCATTGCCACAAACTATGCGGCCATTGACCTGCGTGTGGACGAGCAGCAAAAAGAAGCCTTCAAAGCAATCAACCCACAAGGCATGGTGCCTGCCCTGGACACGGGCGAGCAGGTGCTGATCCAGTCGCCCGCCATCATCGAGTGGCTGGAAGAAAAGCACCCCACCCCGGCGCTGCTGCCCGCAGGTGCGGACGCACGCGCACGGGTGCGGGCACTTGCTGCCATGGTCGGCTGCGACATTCACCCCATCAACAACCGCCGCATTTTGCAAACCCTGCGCAAGCAGTTTGGCGCCAACGAAGACGCCATCAACGCTTGGTGCGGTCACTGGATCAGTGAAGGCTTTGACGCCTACGAAGCGCTGATTGCGGCCGACAAAACGCGCGGCCGTTTCAGCTTTGGCGATACGCCGACACTGGCCGATGTGTATCTGATCCCGCAAGTGGAAAGCGCACGCCGCTTCAAGGTGGATCTGACGAAATGGCCACAGATCATGGCGGTGGAAAAAGCCTGCTTGGAACTCGAAGCCTTTCAAAAAGCTGCACCGGAACAGCAACCAGACGCCGCCTGAGCGACAGGCATCCAAAGCAAGGGGCCTTTAGCAGACCTGCTAAACGTCCCGAGCATCAGGGATGTCTATTCATCCAGACGTGCTCCAGCCTTTTTCACAACAGCCTCCCATTCCAAAGCTTCTGCACTCAGTTCTCGCGAGAATTGATCGGGTGCATTGCCCCCACTCACAAAGCCTTGGCGAGCTAAAAAAGCCTGGGTCGCTGGCAGATCCAGAACGCGTTTGAATTCGGCAGCCATGCGCCCGATGACAGCCGAATCAGTACCTTTGGGGGCGGCAACTCCCCACCAATTACTCAAAATCACATTGGG
>JBIKQY010000441.1:0-2561 GCA_044349465.1 Limnohabitans sp.
TGGCCGAGCTCAAACAAATGCTGCTGGAAGACTGATCAGGCCGCTTCTTTGTAAAAGAACCCGCCGTGCACATTGCGCGGGGCCAGTGGGCCTACCGCCTTGCTGATCGCACCAATGTGGTCGGGCGTGGTGCCGCAGCAGCCGCCCACGATGTTGACCAGGCCTTCGGCGGCAAACTCGTGCAGCAAACGGCTGGTCACATCGGGCGTTTCATCAAAGCCGGTGTCGCTCATGGGGTTGGGCAAACCAGCGTTGGGGTAGCAGCTGATGAAAGTGTCACCCGCGACTTTGTTCAGCTCCTGGATGTAGGGGCGCATCAGCGTGGCACCCAATGCGCAGTTCAGACCAATGGCCAAGGGCTGCGCGTGGCGCACGCTGTGCCAGAAAGCGGTGACGGTCTGGCCACTCAAAATGCGGCCTGAGGCATCGGTCACCGTACCGCTGATGATCAGGGGCAAGCGCTCGCCGCTGGATTCAAAGAATTCTTCGATGGCAAACAGCGCGGCCTTGGCGTTGAGTGTGTCAAAAATCGTTTCGACCAGCAGCACGTCCGAGCCGCCTTCGACCAGGGCTTCAACCTGCTCGTAATAAGCAGCGCGCAGTTCTTCAAAGGTCACATTGCGAGCACCGGCATCGTTCACGTCAGGGCTGATGCTGGCGGTCTTGGGCGTGGGGCCCAAAGCGCCCACCACATAGCGCGGCTTGTCCGGGGTAGAAAACTTGTCGCAGGCGGCGCGGGCCAATTTGGCGGATTGCAGGTTCATCTCGCGGGTCAGGTGCTGCATGTCGTAGTCAGCCTGGGCCACGGTGGTCGCACCAAAGGTGTTGGTCTCGATCAGGTCAGCACCGGCGGCGAGATAGCCTTCATGGATGTCGCGGATCACGTCGGGGCGGGTCAGGCTCAGCAGCTCGTTGTTGCCCTTGACGTCTTTGGGGAAGTCCTTGAAGCGCTCGCCTCGGTAGTCGGCTTCGCTCAGTTTGAAGCGCTGGATCATGGTGCCCATGGCCCCGTCCAGGATAGCGATGCGGTTTTTGAGGATTTCGGGCAGCGCTTGGGCGCGGGTGTAGGTCAGGGGTTTCATGGAGGGTATTGTAAAAGTTGGGGTTTCAGGTTTTTTGAAACCGCGCAAAGCCCGCTGCCCGCAACTGGCAAGCCGGGCACTGGCCGCAGCCATAGCCCCAGTCGTGGCGCTGCGTGCGGTCACCCAAATAGCAGGTGTGGGTGTGCTCCACGATCAAATCCACCAGCGCCTGCCCGCCTTGCGCCGGGTCGGCCTTTTGGCCCAGGTCGTGCGCCAGTTGCCAGGTCTGCGCCTTGTCGATCCACATCAGTGGCGTTTCGATCAGCAGCTTGCGGTCCATGCCCAGCGACAGGGCCACCTGCATGGCCTTCATGGTGTCGTCGCGGCAGTCGGGGTAGCCCGAAAAATCGGTCTCGCACACGCCGGTGACGATGACCTGCAAGCCCCGGCGGTAAGCCAAAGCGGCCGCCAAGGTGAGGAACAGCAGGTTTCGCCCCGGCACAAAAGTGTTGGGCAGGCCCGAGCTTTCCATCTCGATCGCCGTATCGCGGGTCAAAGACGTTTCGCTGATCTGACCCAGGATGCCGGCGTCCAGCAAATGGTCTTCACCCATTTTTGGGGCCCAGGCCGGAAACCGTGCCCTGATCGCAGCCAGCACATTGAGCCGTGCGTCCAACTCGACCTTGTGGCGTTGGCCGTAGTCAAAAGCCAAGGTTTCGACGCGTTCGTAACGTGACAAAGCATGGGCCAGGCAAGTGGTGGAGTCTTGGCCACCAGAAAACAGGACGAGGGCGGAGGTGTGCATGGGCTGGGATGGTAACGCTATACATCCTGGGAGAGCTGCCAGAGCTGGGGGGCGGCTGGACGCATTTGGAAGGGGGCAGCGGCGGACTCCTCATGAGGCGGGGGTACGCCAAAATCGTCGCCCGCCGCTGCCCCCTTCCAAACGCTGGTGGTGGTCGTCAGCTTTGCTGGGGGTGAGCGCGAACCTTACAGGTGATGAACAACGGTCTTGGGAGTGTTAGCCGCGCAGCCCATGGTCTGGTGTGGGTGGGTGAGGGCGGGCAGAGGGTGACGATTTTGGCGTACCCCCGCCTCATGAGGAACCCTGTGCCTGCCCTCACCCACACACACCACACCCGCCAAACTCTGACGACACAAACTCACAGAAAGCCTGCAAAACCTACCCCATCAATAGCGGACAATCAAGCCTTCAAAAAGCCATCCAACCCAAGTGTCCCCCCACCTCCCCATCCTGCGCGAAGTTTTTGGCTACGACGCCTTTCGCGGCCCGCAGCAAGCCATCATTGACCATGTGGCCGCTGGAGGCGATGCGCTGGTGCTCATGCCCACGGGTGGGGGCAAGTCGCTGTGCTACCAAATTCCGGCCATTGCGCGCCAGCGCGCAGGCCAGGGCATCACGGTGGTGGTCTCGCCGCTGATTGCGCTGATGCACGACCAAGTGGGCGCGTTGCACGAAGCGGGCGTGAGCGCCGCGTTTCTCAACTCCACCCTCACCAGCGAAGAAGCCAGCGACAT
>JBIKQY010000442.1:0-2560 GCA_044349465.1 Limnohabitans sp.
ATGGCATTTAAGGCGCAGTCACAGTAAAAAAAACAATCCCCCTGCAGCCTGAGCCGCAGGGGGCTGACGCAGGCGCTAGCAGCCTTACTGCATGGCTTTCTTGACGTAGGCGTCGGTCACAAAGACCGAGTAGTTCGGCTTGAGTTCCTGAATGCGCCCTTGCTCCTTGAGGAAGACGGCCGTGTTGGTCATGGCCTTGGCGGCACCACCACCGAGCCAGGTGGCCGAAATTTGCTCTTGGGGCGTGGGAAATTTGTACAGCGCCATGGCCGCTGGCACGTCAGCGGGATTGGCCTTGGTCCACTTGGCCACTGCTTTGACCTGAGGTGAGTCAGCGGTCCATTGCGCCTTTTTGGAGCGATAAGCCTCATCAGCTTTGATCAGGGCCTTGACCAGTGCGACCATGAAGCCTTCGTTTTGCGCTGCCCATTTGGCATCGACCACCAGGCCGTCAAAGGTGGGGTAGCCCTTTTGGCCTATGCTGGCCGAAGAGGCAATCGATTTGCCGTTGCCCTTGATCTTGCTCAGGATCGGGTCCCAGATGAAGGCTGCATCGATGTCGCCACGCTCCCAAGCCGCTGCGATTTCTGGCGGGCGCAGGTTCATCACGTTGACTTTTTTGCTGTCCACGCCTTCGAGCTTCATGCCCACCATCAATTGGTAGTGCGCCGTGGAGACAAAAGGCGTTGCCACTTTTTTGCCCACCAAGTCCTTGATGCTGTTGATGCCTGAGCCATTGCGGGCAATCAGGGCCTCGGCATCGCCAATGTCGTCCAGAATCCAGAACAGCTTGAGGTCTTGGCCTTGACTGGCCGCAGCGGTGAAGGGGCTGGAGCCTGCTTCGCCAATCTGCACGCCGCCCGAAGCCATGGCCTTGATCACGTCACCACCACCGCCAAACATGCGCCAGTTGATTTTGTAGCCGGTGGCCTTTTCCAGCTCGCCCGACTCCATCACAGTGCGCAAAGGCACCAACATGTCCTGGTGGGCGAAGGTGACTTCCTTGGCTGCCTGCGCATGGGCCAGGCCGCAGAGCATCAGCGACAAGCCTAGGGCGGGCGTGGCTGAAAGAAGGGATCGACGTGTTGTCATGCTTTGTCTCCTTGGGTTTTAAAAAACATCTTTTCTGTTGTGCAGACACCATGGCGAGTGTTTGCTATTGGCAAGTTTGGGGCTGCTGACCGACAGAAACTAGAGCCAGTTGATGGCCATGCTCAGGGCCAGTTTGATCGCGCATAGTCCTCGTATCTGGCCATTTTTTAACTCAGAAGAATTGTTGTTTCACTCTGAGAACACAGGTTTGCAGGGTCTCACTGTTGTTGTTCGAGCCCATCCTTGCCGACTCCTCGGTCAGGGTTTTTCCGGGGCTGATCTGCAGCGGTGCAAGCTTGCCAGATGCAAGGCTCAGGTAGGGCCCCACACCGCATCCATCCAGGAGGGCATGGCGTGTGCCTGCAAGGGGCTGCGCAGCGCAATCGTCAGCACGCGGGCTTGCGCGGGGGTGTGCCGGACGCGTTGCACGCTGGCGTGGCGGCCTGCGAACTGGATTTCAGACCAGCCGTGTTCGTGGGTGCGCACCCAGCCTTTGAGACGCATGACCCAAGCGGGCGTTTGTTGCAGTTGTTCGCGCAGCCAGGCAGTGTGAAACACCTGCGCGGGGCTGCGGCTATCGCTGGTAAAAAGGCTGGCATGGTCTGCGCTGTGGTGGTGCACATGCCCATGATGGTCATTGTGGTCATGGTCATGGTCGTGCGCGCACGGGTCGGTGCAATCGTGCGAAGGCGCGGCGGCAGAGGCCGCTGCGGATGCAGGCTCCCAATCGGTTTGCAGCAAAGCCAGGGGCAACTGCCCGTGCTGGCTGTGCAGGCAGGGCACGGGTCCGACGGTGTCGTGCAGCCAGGTGACGCACGCCTGAATCTCGTCAGGGCTGCACAGATCGGTTTTGTTGAGCACCAGCAGATCGGCGGCGCGCAGTTGGCGCAGCAGGCTGTCGTGCAGCAAGGGGTCGGCCGCGTGCGCGCACACAGCAGCGGCGTCCACCACCACCAGCACGCCATGCAGGCTCAGGCGTTTGTCGGCCAGCGCGATCTGGGCAATGGGCCAAGGGTCTGACACGCCGCTGGCTTCGATGACGATGGCATCAAAGGGCTGGGGTTTGTCCAGCACTTGCAGCAGGGCTTGGCTTAGGTCGCCGCCAATCTGGCAGCACACGCAGCCGTTGCTCAGCGCGATGGTGTCGCTGTTGCTTTCGCTCAGCAGTTCGGCGTCGATGTTGATCGCGCCAAAGTCATTGACCAGCACCGCAATCCGCTGCCCTTGCGTTTGCTGCAGCCAATGCACCAGCAAACTGGTTTTGCCTGCACCCAAAAAGCCGCCAATCACCGTCAGGGGAATGCGGGGCGGAGTTGGAGTGTGGTGCATGGTGGGCGTGAAAAGCGGAGAGGTGCTGTTTTATGAAGGCGTCAATGCTCAGGGGTGTTGTTCCCGTAGGAGCCCACCCCGTGGGCGATGGCTTGCGCTTGCCGGGTGATGCTGTGGGGGGCGTGTTCCACGCCCATCG
>JBIKQY010000177.1:0-5783 GCA_044349465.1 Limnohabitans sp.
CTGAACCCGCCGCGATCAGCGGCGGTTCGTTGCGCAGGTCCACCGGGGCCGAGACCATGAAGTCCCAGCTCAAAAAGGCAGCCAGGCCGAGCCAGAAAACCGCTTGTAATTGGTGCGTGGTGCTCATGCGGCCTCCTTCAAAATTGGTAATGGCGGCGCACGCGCACACCGATCAGCGTGCCTGCAAAAGCCAGGGGCACCCAGATCCAGCCGTGCAGGCTGCCGGTGGAGATCCCGCTGAGCATGGCGCCGATGTTGCAACCAAAGGCCAGGCGCGAGCTGTAGCCCATGACAAAACCGGCCACCAAGCCAATCACCCATTGCTGGGTGGTCAAAGGCGTGCTGTTGGAGGCGGCTTTGGCCGAAACCCACAGTGCGCCGCCCAAGATGCCGATGTTGGTGATGGTGGTCACGTCCATGAACACGGTTTGTGTCAGGCGCTGCGCATTGCCCGCTTGGCCCCAAAACGCGTTGGCCGTGGGATCAAAAGCGCCCAGCGCCACCGACACCTTGGCGGCCCACAGGCCAAAGCCGTACACCACGCCCCAGGGTTGGCCCGCCAGCAGCAAGTTGAGTGTGGCCAGCACCGCCAGCGCCACGGCACCCCAAAGCCATCGTTTGTCCAGCCAGGTTTGGCCCGCGCCCACCCACAGGCGCACAGCCACCAGCACGGCGGCCAGCAAAGCCAGCGTCAGGGCCAGTGCGCCGCCTGTGCCGTATTCGGCTGAAAAACTGACCGGAGCCATTTGGCCCAGCGACAGCCAGCCGTCCAGGTGCACCGAGCCCAAAAAACTGCCCAAAGCAAACAGCGGCAAGATGCCCATATTCAGCGGCACGCCCAAACCGGCTTTGTACAAAGTGCCCGAGCCGCAGCCGTCGGCAATTTGCATGGTCAGCCCGAACACGAACGCACCCACCAGCAAGCTCACGCTGGGTGGCCCCAAAGCGGCTTGCAATTCAGAAAACTGCCCCAGCAGTGGCAGCGCTGCCAAGCTGGCCAGCGCCAGCAGCAGCACCTGCCCGGCCACGCCTTGCGGGTTGCGCTGCTCAATCAGTAGCCGCCAACCGGTGGTGAAACCAAAGCGCGCACCCGCCAAAGCCGCGCCCATGCCCACGCCCACCAGCATCAGCACCGCCTGGCGGATGGACACGGCCAGTGCCAAAAAGAGGAAGAAGGCGGCCAGCAGGGCCGACAAGGGCAGTCGTTTCATGGCGCAGGCTTATTTGAAGGTTTTCTCGGCCCAGAACTTGGCATCGATCAAGAGTTGCTTGGGGCGGCTGGGCACGTTGGCCATGGGCAAGCCGTTGGGGTCTTTGGACCACTCGACCATCGATCCCGCATAGAGCTTCACGTTTTTCTGGCCCAGCACTTCGGACATGGCAAACCAGTTGGTCGCGGCCCAATGGCCGGTGTTGCAAAAGGACACGGTCTCTTTGGCCGGGTCGATGGGGCTGGACGCGGCCACTTTTTGGGCTTGGTCGGCGCTCACAAAGGTGGAAGTGCCGGGGGCAAACCATTTGTCGTGTTCCACGTTCACCGCGCCTTGCAAGGTGCCGGGCACGCTGGCCGCCACATGGCGTGTGTCGCCCTTGAAAAAGTCGGCTGGGCGGGCGTCGATCAGGGCGGCGTCGCCCGACTTCACGCGGGCCACCAGCTCTTCTTTGGTGGCCACCAGGCTTTTGTCGATTTGCGGCTGGAAGTTGCTGGCTGCGACTTTCACGGCCTGGTTGTTTTGTGGCAAACCGGCTGTGGTCCAGCCCTTGACGCCGCCGTTGAGCACCGACAGCTCTTTGAGGCCCAGCACCTTGAGCGTCCAGTAGACGCGAGCAGAAGCGCCAAAATCAGTGGCGTCTGCACCGCTGGAGACCACCACCGCGTGGGTGCTGGGTGTCAGGCCCAGGCTTTGCACCAAGGTGGTCAACTTGGGCAGGCCAGGCAATTCGCCGGGGTTGTTGGCCGGGCCGCGCCAAGTGCCATAAGGCGCATTGACTGCGCCGGGGATGTGGTTGGCGGCATACGACTTGGGGTCGCGGATGTCGATCACGCGCACGTTGGCGTCGGACAGTTTGGCCTGCAGCTCGGCGGGGCTGAGCAGGGGCTGAGCCGCCAAGGCGCTGGCGCTGAAGCTGACGGCCGTCAAGGCCAAAACCAAAGCAGAGAAGTGTTTCATGGGTCGTTTCCAGAAGGAGATGAGCAAAAGATGGCCAGATTGTGGCCAGCCCCTTCAGACATGGGAACGATTTTTTAGTTAGGTTTATATGTCTATGTGTATATAAGACCATCCGGATGCACGGTTCAGTGCTGTGCTGCACGGGCATACCTTTGCGCCGCCCACAGCGCGGCCGTGCCCAGCAAACTGGCCAGCAACAGCCACCACAGCGCCAGGGTGTAGCCGTGTAGGGGCGACCACAGCAGGCCCAGCGTCAAAGGCGCGGCTGCGCGGGCCAGCGCAATCGGCAGGCCCAGCAGGCCGTTGAGCTGCCCAACGTGGGCGCGGCTGACGTATTGCGCCATGGCCGTGCCCTTGACGATGGTGTTCATGCCATTGCCCAGGCCATACAACACCACAAACACCAAGGAAGCGATGGGGCTCAGCCCGCCGATCAGCAAGGCCAGCACGCCCGCCGGAATCAGCGTGGGAATCCAGCGGTTGGCGGCGTGCACGTCCCAGTAACGCTCAAACACAAACAGCACCAAACGCCCCAGCACCTGAATCACCCCGATGGCCGCCGGGATGGCGATCACCCAGGCCGGGGACAAGCCCGACTCTTGCAGCAAGGCGATCATGTGCGCGGGCAAAGCCGAGGTGACCGACATGCTGAGCACCATGAACAGCGCCAACAACCAAAACGGCGCGCGGCGCAGGTGTTCGCGCACCGAGGCGGGTTGCACCGCGTCATGCGCAGCAGACTCGAGCACCTTGCGAGGCGCGCCTTGTAGCAGCCAGGCGTGCAGCGGCGCACAAATAAAGAACTGCAGCGCCGCCAGCGCCCACAGCGCTTGCCGCCAACCCCACAAATCCATCCACCAAGCAAACAGCGGAATGAACACCGTGCTGGCCAGCCCACCCAAAAAGGTGAGCGTGATGATGGCGCGCCGAAAGTCCTGTGGAAAGCGGCGTGTGACCACGGCAAAGGCCGGGGTGTAGAACGTGGCCGCCGTGCCCAGGCCCAGCCAGATCCAGGCGGCATAAAACCCCGCCACCGTGGTGACAAAACTGTGGCCCACCAAGCCCACACCAATCCACAAGGAGCCCAGTGTCATGACCCAGCGCTCGCGCCCCGCGTCGATCCAACGGCCCACCCCATAGGCCATCAAACCTTCGGCCAGCAGCGCCAAACTGAAGGCCAGCGAGGACTCGGCCCGCGTCATGCCCAGCTCGGCTTCCAGGGGCGTCATCAACAGTGAGAAGGTGTAAAAAACGCTGCCCCATGTGATGAGCTGGGGCAACGACAGCCAGAAGCTGAAAGGGCCCAAATCTAAAGTTCTCATCGAATGGCGAGGTGAATACCGCATGGGCTCATTATCGTGACCCAGACACAGACGGGGTCAACACCTGAGGTGCTTCGGGTCAGAAAAGCTGTCGCGTCGGTGCGGCATTCGGTTGGCAACCCGCATTAGAGTGCGTGCAAAGTGGACAAGATATGGATGCTCAACTGCTCTTGGTTTTGAAGCGTTTGCACGCCGTCGATCTGGACGCACACCCTGCGCTGCAAACCCACGCCCGTTGGCTGGTGCTCGACACCCTGGGCTGCATCACGGCGGGCTTGCGCGCGGGGCCGGTGGCCGAACTGGCGCAGCGCGCGGCGGCGGCCGATCCGGGCAACTTTCGCCTGATGCCCGACGGACCCGGCCTGTCTGCGGGCAACGCTGCGCTGGTGCTGGCCATGGCCGCTTGCTGGGACGAAGCCTGTGAGGGCCATGCCGGTGCCCATGGCCGCCCGGGTGTGGCGGCTTTGGCTGCGCTGTGGCCCATGGCCTCCCGACTGACTTACGGGCAGTTTCTCAAATCATTGGTGGTGGGCTACGAAATCGGTGCCCGCATGGGGGCCAGCTTGCGCATCAACCCGGGCATGCATGTGGACGGCAACTGGCCGGCCTTGGGCGCAGCCGCTGCGGTGGCCCATGCCCTGGGCCTGACGCCCGATCAAATCGTGCAGGCCGTGAACATGGCCGCCTGCCAGTTGCCCATGAGTTTGTATTGGCCTGTGCGATCGGGCGACACCGCACGCAACACCTATCTGGGCCATGCGGCGCAACTGGGGCAAAGTGCCGCGCTGGCGGTGGCCAGCGGCATCACCGCGCCCGCCGGATCGGTGGCCGAATACGCACGCGTTGGCCTGGGTAAACCGCCCGTGGCTTTTGACGATGCGCCGGACTTTCAATTGCTGAAGGCCTATTTCAAGCCCTATGCGGCGGTGCGCCATGTGCATTACGGTGCCCTGGCGGCCCATGCGCTGCGGGACGTGATCGATCTGGACACGGTGGACACTGTGGTGCTGCAGGTTTATGAGGAAGCCACCATTTACTGTGGCAACCGGGCACCCCAAACGCCTTTGCAGGCGCAGTTTTCACTCAGCTTTGGTCTGGCCGCCATGTTGCGCTGGGGCCGACTGGACCCTTGGATTTACCGCGACCCGCAGTTTCAAGACCCTGCTCTGCGTGCGCTGGAAGCCAAGGTGCAGGTGCAAGTGGACGCGCCCTGGACGCAGCAGGGCCTGCGCGGCGCACGGCTGTTGATCACCTGCCAAGACGGCAGTCGGCACGAACACGAAGTGACGGCCGTGCCCGGCGATGCACAAATGCCGTTCACCGAAGAGGCGTTGACGGACAAATTTTTGAGTTACTGCGAGGGCAGCTTGCCTGCCGCGCAAGCCGCTGAATGGGCCGCGCAGTTGCTGCAGGCCCCGTTGGACGCCCACCCTTTTCCGTTTTGGAATTCACCTCAGGAGAAAACCCCATGTTGAAGAAAATCCTTGCCATGACCGCCGTGCTGGCCACGGCCTGGCTGGCCGCACCCTTGGCGGCGCAGACCACCGACTTTCCGAACAAGCCGGTGCGCATCGTGGTGCCTTTCCCGCCCGGCGGCGCGACCGACATCACGGCCCGTGTGGTGGCTGAAAAACTCAGCACCAAGTGGGGGCAGCCTGTGGTCATTGACAACAAGGCGGGCGCGGGCGGCAACGTGGGCTCGGACCTGGTGGCCAAATCGGCACCGGATGGTTACAACATCGTGCTGGGCGTGACCGGATCGCATTCGATCAACATCTCCTTGTACAAAAAGATGCCCTACCACCCGCTCAACGATTTCGAGCCCTTGACGCAGGCCACGATTTACCCGAACGCGATTGTGGTCAACCCGCAGGTGCCCGCCAACACCCTGCCCGAGTTGATTGCCTTGCTCAAAAAAGAACCCGGAAAATTTTCATACGGCTCCGACGGCAACGGCACGGCCTCGCACCTGGGCATGGAAATCCTGAAAGCCAGGGCCAATGTGCAACTGACCCACATCCCTTACAAAGGCAGCACGCCCATGATCACCGACTTGCTGGGCGGCACTTTGATGGTGGGCGTCACGGGTTTGCCAGCGGTGCAGCAGCATTTGAAGGCGGGCAAGCTCAAGATGATCGCCATCACCACGCCCCAGCGTGCACCTGGAGCGCCGGACTACAAAACGGTGTCCGAGCAAGGTTTTGCCAATTTCAACGCCGCGCCTTGGGCTGGATTTTTTGCGCCCAAGGGCACACCCAAACCGGTGGTGGACAAGCTGGCGCTGGACTTG
>JBIKQY010000443.1:0-2551 GCA_044349465.1 Limnohabitans sp.
AAAGCTTGATTCAAACACACTGGATTGAACTACTTCAAATATCATCATCTTGATAACCCGCTTCGCGATGGTGACGAATACGGGCCACCATGACCCGGTCCAGGGCATCGTCCCATGCATAGCGCGCCAGATAGCCGCTGCGCCTGCGAGAGATGATCAGCTCACGCAAACCACCTTCCACCGGGCGGCCAATGCCGGGTTGATGGGTCAAAACTTGCAAGGCATCCAGGATGAAATCGAGCAGTTCACCTGCCAATGGGTCTTCGGATTCATGCAAAAACGTTTCCAGGCGCACCAAATCTTGGAATGCCCCTGGGCTCAGAAATACGGTGCTCACACCTCAGCCCATTTTTTTCGGTTGCAAGGTTGCAGGCGGTGCGCTTTTCCCCTGACGATGTTCTTTGAGTTGGGAAAAATAGAGACGAACATCGTCCAGCGTATGGCCTGTGCCGGTGGCCTTCATGACGGCCAGCGCATCGGCCGAGTCTTGTACAAATGTTTGCCGCAAGCGCTTGCGCTGCGCGGCCTCGGCCAGCGTGCTCACCATGAAAGCGTGCAGGCTCATGCCCATTTGCTTGGCATCTTCTTCGAGTTGAAGTTTGAGCGCACCGGGCAGTTTCAGGCTGGTGGGGGTGCTGGCAGGAACAGCGGTCATGACAAGCTCCATTCAAGGGTAGTCAGAAGTGACTACCAAGTTGGATTTTACACAGCCAATGATTGAGCGATGACGATTCGCAGGAGCGCATAGTCAAAAGCTGAAAATCTTCTTAAATGAATAAATAAGTATTTAATATATTAGGATAAAGTTAAAAAACATCTCATTTCACCATCCTAAGGAGACATCTTGAACCTTCTCACAAAAACCGCGTCTGTGCTCTTAGTTGTAAGTTCTCTCGCGCAAGCTCAAACCGCCGACACCTTATACGGCGGATGGATTGGAACAACGAAATCGCCGAGTACTGCAAATGAACTCCAGATCCAAGTGAAGATTTCGCAGGCGGGTGGAACATGGCGATTCGTCAACGCTGCAAGCAAAGCCTCTTGTATCAATCGCGAGTTCCCACTGTCGATCAAGCCAATGCCAAACGCAAAAATGATGTTCAGCGTGGATGGACCGAGCGTTCTTACTGGCTGCCCTTCCTTCGTTCTGACGCTTGAACGCACAGACGAACTGACACTCACGGGCACCTTCAAAGACGGAAGGCACGTCGTTCTGAAAAAGCAGTAAACGCTCTACCATCCTGTTCAGTTGCCCACTCACTCCACCACAATCGCCCCACGCCGAATCTGGTCCCGCTCCAGGCTTTCGAACAGCGCTTTGAAGTTGCCTTCGCCAAAGCCTTCGTCAGCTTTGCGCTGGATGAATTCAAAGAACACCGGGCCCAGCAGGGTTTGGCTGAAGATTTGCAGCAGCAAACGCTTCTCGCCATTGGCGGTGGATCCGTCCATCAAAATGCCGCGCGCCTGCAGCTCGGCCACGGGCTCGCCGTGGCCCGGCAGGCGTTCTTCGAGCATCTCGTAATAGATGTCATTGGGTGCGCTCATGAGCGGGATGCCCGCCATTTGCAGCGCGTCCACACTTTTCAAAATATCGTCGGTCAAGAGCGCAATGTGCTGGATGCCTTCGCCGTTGAACTGCATCAAGAACTCTTCGATCTGCCCGCCGGTCTTGCCCGACTCTTCGTTCAGCGGGATGCGGATCATGCCGTCCGGCGCCATCATGGCCTGGCTGGTCAGGCCCGTGTATTCGCCCTTGATGTCAAAGTAGCGAATCTCTTGAAAGTTGAACAGCTTTTCGTAAAAGCCACTCCAGTACGCCATGCGCCCTTTGTAGACGTTGTGTGTCATGTGGTCGATGAGCTTGAGGCCGTGGCCTGGCGGGTGACGGTCCACGCCCTCGATGAATTCAAAGTCGATGTCGTAGATGCTTTTGCCGTCTTCAAAACGGTCGATCAAATACAAGGGCGCGCCGCCAATGCCCTTGATGGCGGGCAGGCGCAGCTCCATGGGGCCAGTGGGCACATCCACCGGTTGTGCGCCCAGTTCAAGGGCTCGCGCATACGCCTTGTGCGAATCCTTCACCCGAAACGCCAGTGCACAGGCGCAAGGGCCGTGCTCGGCGGCAAAGTACCCGGCCAGGCTTTTGGGCTCGCGGTTGACGATGAAGTTAATGTCGCCTTGGCGGTAGAGCACCACGTCTTTGGAGCGGTGCTTGGCCACCAGCGAGAAGCCCATTTGCTCGAACAGCGGCTCCAGGGTGTTGGGGGTGGGGGATGCGAACTCGACGAACTCGAAGCCGCACAGGCCCATGGGGTTGTCAAACAAATCGGTCATGAAAATCTCCAGCAGTGAACGGGGCCACGCTGCAGGATGAGCATGGCCCGAATGAAATCGGTCAAACGAAACGGGGGGAGTTGTAGGTCGGTGGCTTTAGCCCCGACATGTCGGTGGTGGACCGGAAACACGTCGGACCTGAAGGTCCGACCTACAAGAAAAGCTTCAAGCCTGCGGCGGCGCGCAGGGCTTGCCCCGCGTGCTGCGGGCGAGGTGG
>JBIKQY010000075.1:0-8925 GCA_044349465.1 Limnohabitans sp.
GCCGGACAACGCCGCGCCGGGCATTGCACCGTTTCCCCACTGAAGGCCTGAAAGCGGCTTCGGAACACGCTCAACCAAAGGCGTTGAGCGTTTGCTCCCCTGCCTGCACCGGGTGCGCATGCACCAGCACCACCGCCATCACACAGGTTTCGGTGCCCCGGTTGATCCAGTTGTGCACCGTACCGCGCTGCACCATGACGTCACCGGCCTTCAGGTGCACTTCCTCGCCGGACTCCAGCTCCATGTCGATTTCGCCAGACATGACCACGATGTAATCCACCGAATCGGTGCGGTGCACGCGTTGCTGCACACCGGGGTGGAAGTCGAGGATGCGGAACACGGTGCCGTTCTCAATCACCGAAAATTTGCCATCACGCCGGCCTGCGTCCACCTGGCCGTTGTTGTTGGCAGGACTCGTGTCGGTGGTCCAGACGTTGCACACAAACCCATTGGGGCGGCCTTGGCGGTAGTGGCTGCAGACTTCGTCGATTTCAACGATGGCTTTGCCTTGGTCATCGTGACCGGTAACGACGCGGCGAATGGACGGGTTGATCGGGTTGGACATTCAATGGACTCCTAGGAAAATCGGTTCAGTGGGCATCATGGCCCACGCGGCGCATGAAATGGGTCATGGCTGTCGCCAGGGTTTCTTCGTGCGGGGCCCAAGCCGAAAACTGCAAAGCGGGCACGTCTTCGTCCGCCACCGGCAGCTCGAACAGTTCGCAGCCGGGGATCAGGGCCGCCGCTTCACGGCCGTGGCGAGACACATGGGTTTTGTCGTTGCCGGGCACCACCCAGGTGGGCACACGGATGGCCTGCAGGGCCTCGATGGTCATGCCCAGCACCGGTTCTCGCGGGCCTTGCAAAAAAATCTGAAGCCAGTGGCGCATGACGGCCATGTATTGCTGAGGGTCCATGGCCATCAGGTAGTCGCGGTTTGCGGAATCGGTTGCGATGAGCTCTTGGTAAAAAGGCGTGGAACACACCGCAGCCATTCCGCCTTGCTCGGCCGCGCGGATGAACTGACCGTAATAGTTGTCGGGTAAGCGGCCCGCCGTGAAAGCGCCGCCCGTGATGCGCAGCAGCAACAAGCCACGCACCACCTCGGGGTGACGCAAGCTGGTCAACAAGGCCAGCCGCGCCCCCGAAGAGCCACCGCCAAAAAACGCAGGCACCGCGTTCAGGTGCTGCATCAGCTGCACCCAATCGTCGGCCCAAATGTCTTCTTCGCCACTCTCACCTTCGATCAACACTTGCGAAGCCCCGGTGTTGCGCCGGTCGTGCAGCACCACCCGAAAACCCCGGGCAGCGATGCGGCGCGCCAGCGGCAAAAATTCTGCTCCGCTGCGCCGCCCGCCCGACACCAGCGCCAACCAGGGGCCTTGCTCGCCCAAAATTTCGTAATGCAGGCGCACGCCTTCGTTGTTCACAAAGTCCATGGCTCAATCCAGCAGCACGGGCGAGCGCCAGCCGATGGCCGATGCCACCGCGTGGGCCACCTGCAGCAAATGGCCCTCGCCGTGCATGGCCGCGCCAATCTGCAAAGCCATGGGCAAGCCTTGGCTGGACACACCCATGGGGCAGGTCAAGGCGGGGTGACCGGTCAGGCTGAACAGTCGGTTGCAGGCACTGCGCTGACCGGTGGGGTTCGCCATCAGGGCTTGCAAGGTTTCGGGCAAGGCTTCGCGGCCTGGCCACATCAGCACGTCCACCTGCTCAGCCAGCAAAGCGCTGACCTGCTGTTGCCACACATCGGCCTGCACACGGGCCGCGTGATAGTCGTTCAAACTCAGTTGCGCTGCACCCGCCAGTTTTTGGCGCAAGCCCTGGCCCAGCTGTTCCGGGTGGTCGCGCCAAATGTGCTGCAGTTGTTGGAACGCTTCATAGGCAATCAGGGTGTTGGCCGCCTGCACCACAGCGGGCTGCGGTGGCAAATCTACAGTGACCACCTGCGCACCTTCGGCTTGCAGTTTTTGCAGTGTCTCGTCAAAGCAGGCTTGGATTTGCGGGTCGTGCGTGGCCTGCCCGTTCTCGGCGTTGCGCCACAAGCCCGCAGGCACGCCAATGCGCAGCCCCCGAAGCACCGAACGCGGCACATCGGCGGTGCAAGCAGTGGCCACATCGCTGCCGTGCCAGGCGTCCCAGATCAGGGCCTGGTCCAGCGCGGTGCGCGTCAAAAATCCGGCCACGTCCAGGCTGGGGGCCAGGGCGATCACACCCGACATGGGGTAAGCATGGCGCGTGGGTTTGAGGCCCACCACACCACAAGCGGCCGCCGGGTGGCGGATGGAGCCACCGGTGTCGGTGCCCGTGGCCGCCAGGCACAAACCTGCCGCAACCGCCGCACCTGATCCGCTGCTCGAGCTGCCCGGCATGTGCGCCAGATGCCACGGGTTGCGCGCAGGCGGGAACAAGTCATCTTCTGCGGGCGAGCCAAAGGCAAATTCATGGCAAGCCGTTTTGCCCAAGCTAATCACACCCAAACGCTCCAGGCCCGTCACCAGCGTGGCGCTGACCGTGGGCACCCAGTCGTGCAAATGCCGCGAATGCGCGGTGGTGCGCACGCCTTGCGTGAGGTACACATCTTTATGGGCCATCGGGATGCCATGCAAAGCCCCCCGGTATTGGCCTTGTGCGATCTCGCGGGTGGCTTGGTGTGCCGCTTGCATGGCGGCATCGAGCGTGGGCGTGACAAAGGCGTTCACTTGCCCATCGAGTCGCTCGATGCGGTCAATGCAGGCCTGCACCAGCTGCACCGGCGTGATCGTCTGCTGACGAATCAGCGCACTGGCTTGCGCCAGTGACAAGGCATGCAAGGGCGTGTCGGCGTGCACGTCATCGGATGGGTTCAAGGGTGTCTTTAGGCGCATGCCTCAAGGCGCTGGCAGTGGGCTGGCTTGCTGAAACCATTGGCTGATTTCAGAGCCGTTCCAGAACACCACACCGGGCTGCTTGGCCAAAAATTCCAGCATCATTTCAAAATAGCGGATGCGGTGCGCAGCGCCCGAGATGTAAGGGTGCACCCCAAAGGCCATGATGCGGGCGCTGTCGGCCGACTCGGCGTACAGCCGCTCAAACGCATCTTGGGTGCGCAGCAGCATCGCGTCCGAGCGCTCGTGCGAGGTGAGCATGATGTTGATGTCGTTGAGCTCGATGGTGTAGGGCACCGACACCAAAGGGCCATGTTTGGTGTGCACGTATTGCGGCTGGTCGTCGAGCACCCAATCGCCAAACCAGGACATGCCCAGCTCTTTGATGAGGTCGGGCGTCTCCAGCGTCTGGCTGCGGCCCGGGCCCAACCAGCCTTGCGGCCGCTGGCCGGTGAAGCGGGTCAGCACGTCCAGCGTCTGCTGCATCATGGCCCGCTCGTCCGGAATTTTCTGAATCGGGATTTGTTCGTAGCAATGCGCCATGAATTCCCAACCCGCATCAAGAGCGGCTTGCGTCACGCGCGGACGTGTTTCGCACACCTTGGCATTGATCGACAAGGTGGGGCGAACGCCGACGTTTTTGAAAGCGTCCATGAGACGCCACACCCCCACCCGCATGCCGTATTCATGCCAAGTCCAGTTGGGCACATCCGGCACCGGCGCTTGCCCGCCGGGCGGCGGCGACACCATGCGCGGCATGGGGCGCGAGATGTCCCACTCTTCGATGTTGACCACCGGCCAGACCACCAACCGCACGCCTTCAGGCAAGCGCAGTGGCGGCCTGTCCACAATGGCCGAAAAAGGCAAGCGGTCTTGCGGGCGCAGCACCCCGTTGTTCATCTCAAAACTCATCAGTTCACTCCACCGGGAATCGAAGCGGCAATTTGGCGCAACTTGGCGGTTTCGGTGCGGATTTCTTGCACCATTTGCTCGGGCGTGCTGCCCACCAGGCTCATGCCCATGCCGTTGAGTTTGCGCTGCACGTCCGGGTCGGCCAATGCGGTTTTGACCGAGGCATTCAAACGCGCCTGGATGTCGGCGGGCAGGCCTTTGGGGGCAAACAGGCCCACCCAATAGGTCAGGTCGTAACCCGTCAAGCCGCCTTCGCTGAGCGTGGGCACGTCGGGGTAACGCGGGTCGCGCACCGAGCTGGTGGTACCCAGCAGGCGGACTTTGCCCGCATCGATTTGCGGTTTGGCGGCCCCATCAAAAATCACCTGGCACACCCCCGCCAGCACATCCTGCATGCCGGGGCCAGAGCCTTTGTAGGGCACATGCACCATGTCCACTTTGCCCATGGCATTGAACAACTCGCCCGCAAAATGCAAACCACTGCCCATGCCCGAGGTGGCGTAGTTGATCTTGCCCTTGTTTCTCGGGTCGCGGGCATAGGCCAGGAATTCGGGCAAAGTTTTGGCGGGCACCGTTGGGTTGACCACCATCAGCAAACCGTATTTGCCCACCAGCGAAATCGGCGTGAAGTCGGTCACCGGGTCATACGACAGAGACTTTTCCACCACCGCCATGTAGGTCTTGGTGCCGTTGGTGGTCATGAGCAACTGGTAGCCGTCGGGGGCCATTTTGGTGACGGCTTCGCTGCCAATGCGGCCGCCGCCACCGGCACGGTTTTCGATGACGATGTTTTGCCCCAAATTGCGCGACATGGCCTCGGCAATGATGCGGCTGGCCTGATCCGAGAAACCGCCCGCCGCGTAAGGCACGATGGCCTTGATGGGCCGCTGTGGGTAGGTTTGCGCCTGCGCTGGGGCGATGGTGGCGCTGACCAACAGGCCGCAACCCAACCAGGCCAGGAGTTTGCGCTTGGATGCTGTCATTGAAATGACCCCTTTCAGTTGTCTCGTGGTGGGTTCGATGTATCGGGGGGGCGAACCACCCCGCGCTGCACAACAAAAAACAGTATGCGTGCCGGTTTTTTGCTTGGCAATCGGGTGATCCCGCTTTGGCGCACGCAACAGGGCATGTCGCTTCAATATTCCGAATCATGGAATACTTTGTCTTTTTGACCCCCAGACGACACCCTGGCACTCAGCGGTTGAGCCCTTTCAAGCCATGAACCCTTCCCCGAAAAACGACGGCGCGCAAAGCATCGCGCGCGCCGCCTTGCTGCTGCGAACCTTGTCCACTTTCGGCTCGCAGGGCGCGGCACTCATGCAAATCAGCACCCTGACCCAATTGCCCAAGGCCACCGTGCACCGCATCCTGTCGGCCATGCTCGATGAGCACCTGGTCGAGCGCCCCTGGGGCACACGCCACTACCGGCTCGGCCCGGAGGTTTATGCCTTGGGCATGTCGGTGCTGGACGTGCACGACATCAAAAGCATTGCCCAGCCATCGTTTGAACGTCTGGCGCAGGCCACGGGAGAAACGGTGTACCTGGGCATACGCTGTGGCTACGATGCCGTGTGCTTGGACAAGCGTCAGGGCCACCTGCCGCAAAACGCCGAAATCCTTCAGGTGCACAACCGCTGGCCCATGGGCATTGGCTCTTTCAGCCTGGCCATCCTGTCATTTTTGCCCGACAACGAGATCGCTGACATCCTGGCCTTCCACCGCCTGCGCAGCGGCCAAGACAAGGCCTTCAGCAAAATGGCCAGTGGCATTCAGAAGACACGCAAAAACGGCTACGCCCTGACCAAAACGCGTTCCGGGCGCGGCATATCGGGCATTGCCGTGCCCGTTTTTGACCGGCGTCGCTACCCGATTGCCTCCTTGTGCGCCGTGTCCACGCTCGAGCGCATGACGGGCAGCTACCTCAGCGACCTGGCCGCCACCTTGGCCCATGAGGCCGACATCATGTCGGCGCAATACGAGCTGACCCGCATGAACCCCACGCAAGCCGAAACCTGGCGCACGGCCATCAAGGACCCGCAAAGCCCGCGCATCGCGTATTGAGTACATGCGGCTTCATCCTTGCGGACTCGGCAGCCCAAGCCCCACCGGCACAGGTCCGCAATTCCACCAGTTGGAATTTTGAGCTTGGTCAATTCACACGGCCCTCCTAGAATCTCGCCACGATAACCAACGATGGAGACATGTGTATGCAAAAGTTTGTCCGATTTCTCAAATGGAGTGTGCTGGCCCCTTTGAGCTTGTGCGCAGGCCTGGCCAGTGCCCAAGGCTTTCCCAACAAGCCGATCAAGATCGTGGTGCCTTTCGGGCCCGGCGGCTCGGGCGACATCACGGCACGCGCCTTTGGCCAGTACCTGGAAGCGCAGTTCAAACAAGGCGTGGTGATCGAGAACCGGGCTGGCGCCAACGGCATCCTGGGCACCGAGGCGGTCAAGAACGCTCCCGCTGACGGCTACACACTTTTGCTGACCACCAACACCACACTGGCGGCGAACCTGAGCCTGTACAAAAAGGTGCCCTATGAGCCCATCAAGGACTTCGAGCACTTGGGCCAATTCGGCACCGCCGCATCGGTGGCCATGGTCAGCAAAGACTCGGGCATCCGCACCCCCGCAGACCTGACGGCTTACGCCAAAGCCAACCCGGGCAAGGTGTTCTTTGGCCACTACAACTCGGCCTCGCAGATGACCGCCGAAATGTTCAAGGTCAAAACCGGTGCACCCATGACCGGCATCCCCTACAAGAGCATTGGCTCGGCCCTGCAAGACTTCTACGGTGGCCAGTTGCAGGTGCTGTTTCTGGAATACCTGCCCGCCATGGCCCACATCGACAACCCCAAGGCCACCGCCATTGGTGTGACTGGAGCCACCCGCTTCAAGCCTTGGCCCAACGTGCCCGCCATTGGCGAGACTTATCCCGGCTATGAGCTGGGCTTCTTCTTGGGGCTGGCTGCACCTGCGGGCACCCCGCCCGACGTGGTGCGCAGACTGGACGGGGCCATCAGCTCCGCCCTGAAAGATGAAGCATTTCTGGCGCGTTTGGCGCAATTGGGCCTGGAGCCCTCCAAGGTATCCAAGGCCGAATATCCTCGTTTCATTCAAAGCGAAATCACCCGCTGGGCTCAAGTCATCAAGGACGCAGGCATCAAGCCTGAGTAACTCTACATTTTCCAAAAATCAACGACAGGATTCTTCATGCGCTTAGGCTACTTCACCATGCCCCTGCATCCCTTTGAGCGGGACACCACAGAGACCTTGCATGAGGATCGGCAGACCATCATCTTGGCCGACAAGCTGGGGTTTTACGACGCGTTTGTGGGCGAGCACCTCACTGACAAAGCCGAAAACGTGACCAACAGTCTGTTGTTCCTGGCCACCCTGATCCCGGAAACCAAAACCATCAAACTGGGCAGCGGCACCTCCAACTTGTCGCACTCACACCCCACACTGCTGGCCTCGCAAGCAGCCATGTTTGACCACCTGGCCAAGGGCCGTTTCATCTTTGGCATCAGCCCTGGCGCATTGGCATCCGACGCCGAAGCCTTGGGCATCCTGGACCAGGACCGCAACAAGATGTTCGCCGAAGCCATCGATGTGATCCTGGCCATCTGGGAGCGCGAGCCGCCTTACAACATCGACTTTCCGGACAACCGCTTCAAGGTCAGCACACAGGTCACTTCTGTCCCCGAGATCGGTCGGGGCTACTTGATGAAGCCTTTCCAAAGTCCCCTGCCAGAAATTGTCGGCACGGTGGTGGCGCCTCACTCCAAAGGCGTGATCGCCATGGGCAAGCGCAACTTTCACCCCATGTCGGCCAACTTCTTGATGGAACATTGGCTGGCCAGCCATTGGGACAATTACTGCGAAGGCAAAACTTCCGTCAACGAAGTGGCCAACCCGGCCGACTGGCGTGTGGCTCGCACCATTTTTGTGAGTGACGATTCAGCCACGGCCAATCGCTATGGCCGCGCCGACGCCAACAGCCCTTACCGTTATTACTACCGCCAGATGCTGACCAAGATGATGATGTCCAAGCGTCACGTCATCTTCAAAAAACACGCGGACGAAGACGACAGCCATGTGACGCTGGACCGCCTGCTCGACGAATTGGTGATCACCGGCACCGTCAACGAAGTGACCGACAAGATTTTGGCTTTGCGTGAGAAGGCTGGCCCCTTTGGCGAAATCGTGTACGCCGGCATGGACTTGGTCGATCCCCAGTTGGGACGCCGCTCGATGGAGCTGATGGCCAACGAAGTCATGCCCCGTGTCAACCAGGCGCTGGGCCTGGGCTCGGCCATCAACGTGGACGCGCCCCTGGAAACGGCTACGGCATGACCCCTCAAGCCTTCAGGCAGTTGATGCGCTTGCACCCGGCGGCGGTGAACATCATCGCCACTGGCAAGGCACCGCATCGCACGGGCATGACGGTATCGACCTTCATGTCTTTGGGGGTGGAGCCGCCCACGGTGGTCTGCGCCATCAACCGCAACGCCTTCAGCTACGCGCACATGGCCGACAACCAGGTGTTCAGCGTGAACACGCTGGCGGTCGAGCACATCGAGTTGGCCAAATTGTTTGCCGGTCAGGCCCCCTTGTTTGGCGATGAGCGTTTTGACGCGCAGCAATGGGACCAGTTTGACTCAGGCTCGCCCTGTCTTCGCAGCGCCGTCATGAGTCTGGAATGCCGTCTGATTCGGCAAGTGCAAGAGAGCACGCACTGCCTCATGGTGGGCGAAGTCATTTCTGGCCGCTACAACGACACAGCCGCTCCCTTGCTGTACCGCAATGGCCAGTGGGTCACCACCAGCGATGACCTGCTGATGGTGCCTGTTGAGCCTTGAACAACAGCCCCTGAATACGCCGCACGCTGGGTTCAGGCCGCCTTAAGCGGCAGCCCGATCAGCGCCGACAGCTCATCCAGACCCAAGCCCTCAACCATGTCGATCACCTCCAGCCCTTGCGGTGTGCACGCCAACGTGGCCAAGTCGGTGTAAACGCGTTTGACACAGCCAATGCCGGTCAGCGGATAGCTGCAGGCTTGGACCAGTTTGCTTTGGCCCTGCTTGGTCTGCAGGTCCATCATGACCCAAGTTTGTTTGGCACCCACCGCCAAATCCATGGCC
>JBIKQY010000076.1:0-8911 GCA_044349465.1 Limnohabitans sp.
CAGCAGGTGTGCCTCAAGCGGCTTGAGAAGGCTTGGGGCAGTTGAATAGCTGATTATTTTATAAATAACTTATTTGCAAAATGCTGTGAGGGGTTTGTTCGAACATAGGTTTGCATTTTAGGGGGGAGGTGTGGCTGAGGAACTTGGCCAGGCCTTACTGGCAATTGGCCATGAGCGCCTTCAAGAACCCCTTAACTGAGTTGGTTGAGCATGGCCTGCATGCCTGTGATGGTTTTGTCCAGCACTTGAGCTTGGAACCCCGCAGGCAATTGGGCTTGGACATGGGCGAATGCTTGTGGTGCTTGCGCGATGATTTCTTCAAGGAGTTCGTTGACGTCATGCTTGAGGCCGCAGGCTTGGGCGGTGGTGATCAGGTGACGTTTTTGAATGTCTTTGTGCTGGTAGTGCTTGTTTTTGCCCCAAAAAGCCATGGCCATCTTGAGTTTGTGGATGGACCATTGATGGGGGGCTGGCCCCTCCATCGGCCAGATGGACATGACGTCGTAAAGCGGGGCCAATTTGAATCGGGCTTGCGGCATGATTTGGATGCTGAAATTTTTGGCATGTCCATCGGGTGCTGCCAGCAACCAAAACAGGATTTGCGCTTTCATGAAGTGACGCAGATCGATGGCCGATTGTGTGGAGCCCATGAGCACGCTGCTGATCTGCCGCATGCCGGGCCCACCATCGGCTTCGTATTTGAGGTGCGATGGCAGGCCCAATGCCTGACAAAAATCTTCTTGTGGCAGCCTCATCCACCATTGGCCAGAGGTGTGCAGTTGGCGGTCAAAACGCTCAACGGCCAGCAAACGCTGTGATCCAAAGGTGCGGATATCGGCGTGAGCGACAGGCAGGCCGAATTCGCGCAAAAGGGCAAGGCACAACCATTCGTTGTCAACAGAGCTGCTCAGATCAAGCCGCTGATTCCCAACCAAGCCGAGTGGCAGTTTGAGGATGTGTGTGGTGGGCGTGGTGCCGTGCGGGCGCATCCATTGGCCTTGGTGCCAAAGCAGAGCTGTTTTTTCTTGGGCACCAGCCAATGAAATGCGCAGCACGTCTTCGGCGGCCTGGTTGCCCACGGTGGCCGGATTGCTCACCACGCGCAGCAGGTGCTGTTCAACCTCGGTGTCGGTCATGGGTGTGCCTTCGATGCACATCACATTCAGGGGCGTGTCGTCTTCAGCCAGCAATTGCACAGAGCCGACGCAATCTCTGCCGATGGCCCGCAGCAGGTCAAACGCATCGGTCGATGCGGTTTTGAAGCGTGTGGCCAATCGGCGGCGGATGGTGTCGTTGTCGGGCAGCAAGTTGTCGAAAAAGTTGTCGACAGCCGGGCCTTTCAGTGGCGTGTTGTCCATGCCAAAAGGCAGTGACAGTGACAGCGGTCGCCCTAACGGGGAGTTCATCCAGGCAGAGTCATATTGCAGTGACATGCCGCTTCGACCCTGGATGCGCCAAGTGCCGACGCGCATGCCATTGGTCCAGATGGACAGCGCTTGCGTATGTGCAGGGCGTCCCATGTCACCACGCCGGTGTGTCGGTGTCGCTGGCGATGGTGGCTGCTGGGCGCGATTGAACGCTCAGTTCGAGACCCAGCACATTGAGCACCGCCATCAGTTGGCCCAGGCTGATGTTTTCAGGTTGCTGTTCAAAAACAGAGATGCGACTTTGGCTCAGGCTGACCCGCGAGGCCAGTTCACCTTGGCTGAGATGGCTGGCCTTTCGGGCTGTTTTGAGGATCTGACCCATCTGGGTCGGTGTCACGAGTGGGTAAAGCATGGCATTTATCCGAAAAGCGAATAAATATACTATACCCGCAAAACGAATAAATGCAAATTATTCGTTTTTAAAATAATTAAGGATGGGTTTTCAACCCAATCGCTCGCACTGCTTTCACGCGCACCCCGCCAATCACCCCCGCCACCAACAGCGCTGCGCCCACCAGCGTGAGGGGCTCTGGCCACTGGCCGCGCAGCCAGAAGGTGTAGACCAAAGCGGCCAGGGTCTCGAACACGATGAGTTGGCCCGCCAAGGCGGTGGGCAGGCGTTGGCTGGCGGCGTTCCAGCACAGGGTGCCCAGCCATGAGGCGAACAGCGCAGACGCCATCATGAGGCCGACAAATTCCATCGGGCGAGGGCCGAGCGGCATGGGCAGCGGGTTGTTCGTGGTGATGCTAAAAAGCCAGAATGCGGCATAGCCCAGCAAGGCCAGGGGCAGCGTGGCCAGGCCTTGTGCGGTGGCCCAAACGCGGGCGTTGCGGTCGGGGTGGCCGCGCAGCCAGTCGGCGTTTTTGAGGGGGTACCAGGTCCAGCAAACCACCGCGCCCAAGGCCAGCACGGCGCCGGTGATGTAGCGGCCGGTGTCGGCCTGCGGGTTTTGCAGCAGAGTGGTCCATTCCACATGGTTGACACACGCAATGCCCAGCAAAATCAGCGCCAAGGGCGGGGCCAGTTGGAGCCACGAAAAACGCCCGTCGCGCTGGTGGTTGAGCAAGTTGGCCGCCACGGCAATCACGACTGGCAGCGTGCCGATGATCATGGTGGGCAGCGCGCCGCCCGCACGCTGGATGGCGCTGGACAGGAACAGGTAATACAGCACGTTGCCAATCGCAGCGAGTTTCAGCGCGGTCAGCCAGTCGGCGCGGGTCAGGCGTTTGATTTCGGCGCGGTCGACAAAGGCCAAGGGCAGGGCGATCAGGCCAAAGGCTAGGTAGCGGCCAAAGGTGTGCAGCGCGGCGGGGTATTCGGGCAGCATGAGCGGGCCGACAAACACCAAGCCCCACATCATGCCGGCGGCCAAAGAAAAAAAGATGCCGCCCCAGAAGGCGTTCGCGTTGTTAGGCATGTCTTGAAACAGGAAAAGGGGTCAGGCGCGCCAAGCGGGCAGTTGCCAGTTGCGCCAAAGTGCCAGTGTGTACACGCCCACCGCATCGAGCCGCTTGCGCGCGGCTTCCATCAGGCCCGACAGCGCGAAGGCGGCGGTGGCCGACAGCTCGACCAGCAGGCGAAGGGTGTCTCCCCAAGTTTGAATGGCATACATGCCAAGGATTATCAGGCCAGCCAGACTTGCCGATAGCGGCCTTGCGCGTCGTGGTCTTGGGTTTGTTTGGCGGGGTTGAAGCGCCTGCCCACACGCGGGTCGGTGCCACGGCCGCTCACATACAGCCAGTTGCCTTGGTTGCTGCTCACGTCAAAGTCCACCAGCTGCGATTCGAACCAGGCCGCGCCTGCGCGCCAGTCGCAAGACAGGTCGTGCACCAAAAAGCTCGCCACGATCTGCCGCATACGGTTGGAGGTAAAACCCGTGGCGGCCAGCTCGCGCATGCCCGCGTCCACGATGGGCTCGCCGGTTTGGCCTTGGCACCAACGCTGGAAGTCCTTGGGAAAGTGCGAGGGCTTGGACAAGTTCGACAAACCCCGGGCCGCATAGAGCTGCGGGCCGTGTTGCAGGTGCAGCATGCGGAAGTTGTCGCGCCACAGCAGCTCAAACCAAAGCCAATAAGTGCCGTCGTTGCTGCCGTGTGTTTGTTCGTAGGCATGGAGTTCTGCCCAAATGCGGCGGGCCGACACCGCGCCCGTGGCCAGCCAGGGCGACCAGTGGCTGCTGGTGTGCTGGCCTTGCAGGGCGTTGCGGGTTTGTTTGTAGCGGTCGGGCCAAGGCGGTGTGAGGTAGCTTTGCAGGTGGGCGAGGGCGCTGGTTTCGCCGCCCCGGTAGGCGGTTTGGGTGTATGGAAAGTTCGAGCGTTCGTGCGCTTCATTTTCGGTGTGGGCTTGCAGCAGCATGAACGCGTTGTCGGTCCAGCCGGGCAAGGTGGTCAAGTGGTCAGTTGGCGGGGCGGGCAGCTGGGTGGGCACGGCCAGTGGTGCCAGCGGTTGGAGCCGCGCCGATTCGATGCGCTGGCGAAACTCGGTGAAGACCTGCGGCATCTCTTCTGCCGCAAAGGGCAGGGCGTCGGGTTCGATCAGGCTGGACTGCCACAAGGTTTTGACGGTGAGGCCCGCGTTGATCAGAGCTTGCACCTGCGCTTCTTCTTCGGGCGCGGCGATGTCTTCGCAAAACACAGTGTCGGCTTGGACCAGTCGGGCGCAGGCGGGCAGCACTTCGGCCACGGGGCCGTGCAGCAACACAAGGTGCTGACCCAAAGCAGCCAAGGCGTTTTGCAGGTCTTGCAGCGTGTCGGCCACAAAACGCCTGCGGTGCGCGCCCATGCGGCGAAAGCCCCAGGCGGTTGGCTCGTCTTGCACGGGGTCGTGCACATAGACCAGCAGCAGGGCTTGCTGATGCGCCTGGGCGTGGTCAATCGCTTGTTTCAATGCGCGTTGGTCGTGCAAGCGCAAGTCGTTTCGAAACCAGAAAAGCGTGGTGCGCATGGATTTAAAAATCAAAGCCCAGTTGGTTGCTGGGTGGGGTGTTGCTTGAGGAGGACTTGGCCGACTTTCTGCGGCTGGTCTTGGGGGAGTCGCTGTCGCGAGAGAACACGTCGCGTTGGTGTCCCGTGCCGAGTTTGCGCGAAGCGTGTTTGTCGACGATGGCTTTTTTGCCTGCTTTCACACCGGGTTCGGCTCGGCGCGCGTGCAGGGCGGCTTTGGATTCACGCGTGGCCTCTGACAAATCCACCACCGGCAAGGGAATGTCGGCATCAGGCCCACTGCCCACCGTCAGGCCGCAGTGCCGCTGCACCTCGGGCGGCATGAGCCAAGGCTCGAACAACCAGGTGTCTGGCACACGCCGCATGTGCGGCAGCCAGCGGCGCACAAAGATGCCTTTGGGGTCGTGGTCTTGTGCTTGTTTGATCGGGTTGTACACCCGTGTGGTGTTGATGCCGGTGGTGCCCGACTGCATTTGCAGCTGGCTCCAGTGGATGCCGGGTTCGTAGTCCAAAAACTGCGTGGCCAGCCAATGGCCCACGGGCCGCCAGTCCAGCCACAGCGGGTAAGCCGCCACCGACACCAGCATGGCCCGCATGCGAAAGTTGAGCCAGCCTGTCTCATAAAGCATGACCACACAAGCGTCCACCATGGGCCAGCCGGTGCGTGCCGAAGTGAGGGCTGCAAAGTGGGCGTCGTTCCAGCCGTCTTCGCGCAGGCCGTCGTAACCCCGGTGCATGTTGCGCCACTCGATTTCAGGCTCGCTTTCGAGCTTTTGGATGAAGTGGCAATGCCAATACAAACGGCTGATGAAACCGATGAGACCGGCCTTGTGCCTGCCCGCTTGCGGCGGCAGGGCGTCGAGCGCGGCGCGGGTGCTTTGCACCACTTCACGCATGCTGATACAACCATAGGCCAGGTAAGTCGAGATGCGCGAACACGCCGTGGGCGATGACAGCGGCGAAGATATGCCGCCCCGATACGACAAGGCCCGTGCATCCAGAAAACTGTGCAGAGTCTCCAAGCCCAAACGGCGGCCACCGCGCTGGCGCTGTGTGGGGTTGTGTTGCAAGCCGGGTGGTGCGCGCATGCTTTCGGGGCCATGACTTTCAGGTGGCGAAAAAAATTGCAGTGCAGGCAAACCTTCTTGCGGCGCGGCCATGTGCGCTTCCCAGCGGGCTTGCCAGGTGTTTCGGCTTTTAAGCCGACGCACCACGCCAAACTGCGGCAGCTCGGTCCAACCCACACCCGTGCTGCGGCACCAAGCGCCGACCTGCAGGTCGCGTTCGTAGGTGAAGGCGTTGCCGGTTTCTTCGTGCGCCACCAATTCGGCAAACGGCGCTTGCGCATGCAGCGCGGCCAGTACCTGCACCGCAGGCCCCATGCGCACCTGCAAGCTACCGCCCAGCGCTTGCAGGTCGTGGTTCAACTCGGTCAAAGACTCGCGCACAAACTCAAAGTGCTGCAAGGCCGCATTGGGCTGCGCCCACAGACCCGGCTCGACGATGTAGAGGCACAGCACCGGTCCTTGTGTGGCCGCATGTGCCATCGCCGCGTGGTCGTGCAGCCGCAGGTCGCGTTTGAACCAGACGACGCGGTAAGTCATGGCCCTGTCCCGAGGGCTGAAACCGGCCCCAAGCCGCCGGGACCTGCGCCATAACGCGCCGGGTCGATCGACACGCAATTGAGCAGCGCCTGCGGCAAATCGGGCGCTTGCTGGCGCAGGTAACGGCGCACAAAGTCGCCGCTGTGCCAGGGCGCGGTGGAGCCGCTCCACACCGCATGGTCTTGCACGCGCCACTGGCCCGCATTCAGGCGCAGCACCACCAGCGTCGGTTTGAGGGTGTCAAAGTCGACTTCGGCCACGCTCCAGTCGCCCAGCTGCAGCAGCTGCAGCCAGCGTGCACTTTGCGAGTCGGGCAGGCTGTGCTGCTGGATCACCGGCAGCACGGCGCGCGCGGTGGGGCTGTCGGGTGGCCAGCGGCTCACCGGCGTGCAATCGCGTCGCAGTTGCAGCAGTTGCTCGGCCGCCCAGCCACGCAGGTCCCAGCGCTGGCCACTGACCTCCAGCAGCCGCTTGCCGTCCTGCGGCACCCAATCCACATGGCTGTCGATCACCAGCCAAGCGGTCAGTGCCACCACAACGGCGGCCACATGGCGTTTCATGCGCGATTCCTCCGGTGTGTTTGTAGTGCTATTTCAGGCATGTTCAATGAATTTATGGCTATTTCAAAAATTATTGGTTGTTTTGTGACTGCATGGTCATAGAATATCCCATCGTTAACGGAGAACGTCATGATCCAGAAGAAAACCGTCAAAGCCCTTGACATCGCTGTGTTCATCACCTCGCGTGCGGTGATCAAGCCTGTGACCACCGAAGAGATCGCCCACGGGCTGAGTCTTTCGTCTTCGTACACCGAATCGATTTTGAAAGAGTTGCGCGAGGCGGGCTTGATCCGTGCGCACCGGGGTCCGGGTGGCGGCTACCAGATCCGGGGCAACCCCGAAGACATCAGTTTGTGGGACGTGGTGCAGCATTTCGAAGAAGTGCACAGCTTTGACGCCCTCTACCCCGACGGCGATCACCCCATGAAAGCGCTGGAAAGCGACATCCAGCGCAACACGCAATTCCTGCTGCGGGCGCAAACTTTGTCCGATGTGGCGGTGCCTTTCATGCCGCCTGACACACGCGTGACGTCCATGCTGGGTCAGTTTCGCCTCAAGCCCTTGCCCCCACCGGTCATGCCGCGTGCCCCCAACTCGGTGTTTCAGCTCAGCATGATGATGTGAGCCTGCGGCCCTCAGTGGGGTGCCCAGGCGAACTCGCGCAGTTGCTCTAGGGTCACGTACTGCAGGGCTTTTTGGTGGGTGCATTCCAGCACCACATGCGGGGCCACCCCGGCCTGAAAGGCTTCGAGCCAGCGCAGGGCGCAAAGGCACCAACGGTCCCCCGCCTTCAGGCCCGCAAAGCGGTGCGCAGGGCGTGGCGTGACCAGGTCGTTGCCGCGCGACAGTGAAAAATCCAGAAAAGCCTGCGTGACTTTGGCGCAGATCACATGCGTGCCTGCGTCTTCGTCGCTGGTGTTGCAGCAGCCGTCCCTGAAGTAACCCGTCAGCGGGTCATAAGAGCAAGGGATCAATTCGCCACCGAGAACGTTCAAACCGGAGCGAGTCATGGGTGTCCAAGAGCAAGTGATGATGGGAGGCGTATTGTGTGGGCCTCACCGAAAGTGGCCTGTCACGCGGGTTAAAGGCTTCACCGGGTGCAGGGTCTTTATCGCCTTGGTCTTGAATGTCTTGTGTGTGCTGCTGGCGTGGCCAACTAAACCGCCTAAGTGGTCAAACTGCGTGACAGGGCGCGGGTCCGCAGACCTTTAAGATGGTCCAACACACCCCTGCCCATGAATTTCCCGCTCATCACCGACCCATTTTTTTACCTGATCGCCGTGCCGGCGGTGCTGCTGTTGGGTTTGAGCAAAAGCGGTTTTGGTGCGGGTTTTGGCTCTTTGGCCGTGCCGATGATGGCCCTGGCCGTCACGGTGCCGCAGGCGGCCGCGATTTTGATGCCCGTCTTGCTGGTGATGGACCTGCTGGGCATGGCCGCGTTTCGCAAGGACGTGGACAAGGCCTTGCTGCGCTTCATGGTGCCCTTTGCCATGGTGGGCATAGTGCTCGGGGCCTTGCTCTTCAAACTGCTGGATGCCCAAAAAGTGGCGGCCATTGTGGGCGCTTTCACCTTGCTGTTTTTGGCGCAGCAAATGCTGTTCAAGCCGGCCCCCAACGCCCCGCCACCGCCGCGCTGGTTGGGCGGTTTGCTGCTCATCACCTCGGGCTTTACCAGCTTCATTGCGCATGCGGGCGGGCCCCCGGTCAACGCTTACGTGATGCGCCTGAAACTCAAGCCCATCTTGTTCACCGGCACGCTGGCGTATTTGTTTTTCTTCATCAACATGGCCAAGTGGGTGCCTTACGCTTGGTTGGGTTTGCTGGACTGGCGCAACTTCGCGACCTCTTTGGTGCTCTTGCCGCTGGCCCCCATGGGCGTGTGGATGGGCGTGCGCCTGGCGCGCCGCATCCAACCCGATTTGTTTTACCGCCTGATCCGCTTGGGCATGTTCCTCACCGGCTGCAAGCTGTTGTGGGACGGCTGGCGTTGAGCCTTTATCTTTTTAATTTCAAGGAGACCTTTCATGAAAGCAGCCTGGTACAGCCGCAACGGCGAAGCCCAAGACGTGATGCAGGTGGGCGACTTGCCCACGCCCAGCCCGCAAGCCGGTGAGGTGCTGGTGCGCCTGGCCACCTCGGGCGTGAACCCCTCGGACGTCAAGTCGCGCCGCGCCCGGCCGGTCAATGACCCGCTGATCGTGCCGCACAGCGACGGTGCCGGTGTGATCGAAGCGGTGGGCGAGGGCGTGCCCGGCTTGCGAGTGGGCGAGCGCGTGTGGCTGTGGAACGGCCAGTGGCAGCGCCCCATGGGCACCTGTGCCCAGCACATCGCTTTGCCAGCCGCGCAGGCCGTGGCTTTGCCCGAGGGCGTCGACTT
>JBIKQY010000077.1:0-8896 GCA_044349465.1 Limnohabitans sp.
TGCCGGTGCACCGCATCGTGCCCGAACTCTCGCCAGGCGCGCCAAACAGCCCGGTGCAGCTCACCGCCTTAGGCGATGCCGACACCGGCTGGCTGTGGGTCAGCCACCCCGAACGCGGCGTCTGGGGCCAGCCCTGGCCAGCCTTGCGCCAAGCTGGCTTGGCCGCCCACGAACGGCTGGGGCTGTCCGAGCCCGAGCGGGCCACGGCCTCGCTGCAGGCCGAGCCCGGCGCTGTGGCCTTGACCACAGAACTGCTGGGCTCTGGTGTGCGACTCATGCCCCCGGCCCAGCACTGGCTGACCGCCGTGGCCGGTGATTGGGACCTGGCCCAATTTGAACTGCGTGCCAACGCCCGCAGCCGCCAGCTGAAAAACTGGCAACGCAGCGCCAGCAGCCTGTGGCACAGCCCCGCCTGGCGTCCGGCGCGCTGGGGTTTGTGGCTCTTGCTGGCCGCACAATTGGTGGGCCTGAACGCCTGGGCCTGGAAAACCCGCGCCGACTGGCAAGCCCAGCAAAGCAGCTGGGCCCAAGTGCTGCGCGAGACCTTCCCGCAAACCAGCTTGGTGGTCGATGCGCCGCTGCAAATGGCCCAACAGGTCGAGCGCCTGCGCCAAGGCTCGGGCCAGCTCGGCGCGGGCGACCTCGAAGCCATGTTGGCCGCGCTGGGCCAAGCACTGCCGCCAGGCCTTGCCGCGCCGCGCCAATGGGCTTTCCAAACAGGCCAAATGCGCCTGCAAGAGTTTCAGCCCGATGCAGCCCAGCAGCAAGCTTTACAGCAAAGCCTGAGCGCCCAGGGCTACACCTGGCGCGCCCAAGGCGACGGCTGGTTGATGACCGCCCAAGCGGAGGCCAAGCCATGAGCCAAAACACCCTGACCGCTCAAATGCGCAACGGCTGGAAAGTCGCCTGGGCCCGGCGCAGCCCGCGTGAGCAACAGTTGCTCGGCATTGGCTTTTGGGTTCTGTCCTTGGCCGCGCTGTGGATGCTGGCCCTGGCCCCGGCGCTGCGCACCTGGCAAGAGGCCCCGGCCCGCCAGGCCCTGCTCGACACCCAAAGCCAGCGCATGCGCCAGCTGCAAGCGCAAGCCCAGAGCCTGCAAAAGCCTGTGGCCCTCTCCCGCGCCGATGCCGCCAAGTGGCTGGAGAAAAGCCTGACGGAACTCGGGCCCAATGCGCGCATCAGCCTGCAGGGTGAAACCGCCACCCTGAGCCTGCAAGCCGCCCCGGCCGCCGCCCTGGCGCGCTGGCTGAGCCAAGCGCGTGACCACGCCCAAGCCTTGCCCACACAAGCCCAGCTGCAGCACGCCAGCCCCCCCGGCCCCAACAGCTTGGATGTCACCTGGCGCGGCAGCCTGGTGCTGCGCCTGCCATGACATCCACCCAGACCATGAAAGCCCTGCGCCGCGCCAACGCCACCTCGGCCAGTCCGGTGCGTGCGCCCTGGTCTTTCGCCTT
Organism: Limnohabitans sp.; assembly: GCA_044349465.1. Lineage (GTDB taxonomy): Bacteria > Pseudomonadota > Gammaproteobacteria > Burkholderiales > Burkholderiaceae_C > Limnohabitans_A. Next base: position 1,455 of record JBIKQY010000077.1, read on the forward strand.
GCTCGGCGCACTCTTGGGCCTGGTTCTAGCGCTGTTGGTGTGGGCCCCTGCCCGTTGGCTGGCTTGGGGCGTGGCAAAGGCCAGCCAAGACCAGGTGCAATGGCTCAACCCCCGGGGCACGGTGTGGCAAGGCTCGGCCCAGCTGCTGCTGAGCGGCGGCGCGGGCAGCCGCCAGCCGCAGGCCCTGCCGGGTCGGCTGCACTGGAGCCTGTCACCCACCTGGACAGGCCTGCGCTTGGGTTGGCGGGCCGACTGCTGCATGACCGAAGCCGCCAGCGTGCAAGCCGCTTTGGGCTGGAACACCCTGCAGCTGCAGGCCAGCGACCACCGCTCCAACTGGCCAGCCGCCTTGCTCACGGGCCTGGGCGCACCCTGGAACACCTTGCAAGCCGAAGGCCAACTGCAACTGCGCACCGAGGCGCTGCAACTGCACTGGGCGCAAGGCCGCCTGCAAATGCAGGGCCTGCTGGAGCTGAACCTGCAAGGCATGTCCTCGCGCCTGAGCCCCGTTAAACCCATGGGCAGCTACCGCGTCGCCCTGACCGGCACCCCCGAAGGCACGCCTACGCCAGGCCTGGACCTGAGCACGCTGCAAGGCCCCTTGCTGCTGTCGGGCCAGGGCCAATGGGTGGGCCAACGCCTGCGCTTTACCGGAGAGGCCCGCGCCGCCGAGGGCCATGAGGCCGCGTTCGACAATTTGCTCAACATCCTGGGCCGCCGCCAAGGCGCGCGCAGCCTGCTGTCTTTGGGGTGAACCCGGTTCACCCTCATTTAACATTGCCCCCCCCTGCACCCCCTGTTTCAAGACCTGAACACCATGAACGACTTTGCTCACATGCGCCCCTGGAACCGTGCACCCTGGCCTCGCGGCGCTTTGGCCCTGGCCTGCCTCGCGGTCCTGGGCTGGCTCGCGCCCGGGGTGCATGCCCAAAGCGCTGACAAGCCCGCCGCCAATCCCGTGCTCAACCCGGTGACCAATCCTCCCGCCCTCAAGGCACCGCGCCGGGAGCCCGTCACCCTCAATTTTGTGAACGCCGAGATCGAGGCTGTGGCCCGCACCCTGGCCACCTTATCGGGTGCGAACGTGGTGGTGGACCCCCGCGTCAAAGGCACTGTGTCGCTGTCAAGCAACGTGCCCGTGCCCCCGGCACAGGCCCTGCGGCTGTTCTCAGCGCAGTTGCGAACCCAGGGCTTCGCGCTGGTGGAGTCGGCCGGGCTTTACACCGTGGTGCCCGAGGCCGAGGCCAAGCTGCAAAGCAGCGCCGTATCGGCCGGGACCGTGCCCGCCGGGACCGGGCAAATCGTCACGCAAATCTTCAAGCTCAACCACGAAAACGCCAACAACCTGGTGCCGGTGCTGCGCCCCTTGATCAGCCCCAACAACACCATCAACGTCAACCCCGGCACCAACGCGCTGGTCATCACCGACTACAGCGACAACCTGCAGCGCCTGGGCCGCATCATCGCGGCGCTCGACGTGTCCAACGCCACAGGCGTCGAGGTGCTGCGCCTGCGCCACGCCATCGCGGGCGACCTGGCCCCCATGGTGCAGCGCCTGATCGAATCGGGCGCAGCCGCTGCCCCGGCCGCGCAAGGGCAGGCAGACAACTCGTTCAAGACCACCGTGATCCCCGAGGTGCGCACCAACGCACTCATCGTGCGGGCCGCCAACCCAGCACGCCTGGCCCTGGTGCGCAGCTTGGTGGACCAGCTCGACCAGCCCAGCGCCTCCGGCCCCGGCGCGGCCAGCGGCAACATCCATGTGGTCTACCTGAAGAACGCCGAAGCCACCAAACTGGCCACCACCTTGCGCGCCGCCATCGCGGGCGAAGCCCGCAGCGGTGCGGCTGCCACCGGTGCAAGCCCTGGCAACCCGGCTGCAGCGAGTGCTGGCAACACAGCAGGCAGCGTCAGCCCCTCGGCCCAGCCATCCACAGGCGGCCAGATTCAGGCCGATCCGGCCACCAACGCCCTCATCATCACCGCGCCCGAGCCGCAGTACCGCCAGCTGCGCAGCGTGATCGACATGCTCGACCAGCGCCGCGCCCAGGTGTTTGTGGAGAGTCTGATTGCCGAGGTCAGTGCCGACAAGGCCGCCGAATTTGGCGTGCAGTGGATGAGTGGCACCGGCACCAACGGAAGCCTTGTGGGCTTGTTGGGCACCAACTTTGCAGTGGGCGGCACCAACTTGCTGACCCTGGCTGCAGGGGTCGCCACAAATAAAATCAGCCCGTCTACAGGCTTGAACCTTGCCTTGGGCGCACAACGCAACGGTGTCCTGGCCCTCGGTGCTTTGGCGCGGTTTTTGCAGTCCAACGGCGATGCCAACGTGCTGTCCACGCCCAACTTGCTCACCCTAGACAACGAGGAAGCCAAGATCGTGATTGGCCAAAACGTGCCCTTTGTGACCGGCTCCTACGCTGCTGCTGCAGCGGGTACCACCAACCCCTTCACCACCATTGAGCGCAAAGATGTCGGCCTGACACTGCGCGTCAGGCCACAGATCAGCGAAAACGGCACGATCAGGATGCAGGTCTACCAGGAAGTGAGCAACGTCGACGCCAAATCCATTGGCTCCAAAGATGGCCTCATCACCAACAAGCGCTCCATTGAAACCAACGTGCTGGTGGACGACGGCTCCATCGTGGTGCTGGGCGGCTTGCTGCAAGACGACACCAGCACCAGCCAGGAAAAAGTACCCGGCCTGGGCGACATCCCCTTCTTTGGCAACCTGTTCAAGTCTGAAGTCCGCAGCCGCAAAAAGACCAATCTGATGGTGTTCCTGCGCCCGGTGGTGGTGCGCGATGGCGCAGCAGCCGAAGCCCTGTCGATGGGCCGCTACGAACAAATGCGCTTGCAGCAACAAGGCTTCCAGCCCCTGCCCACCGGGCCGCTGCCTGTGGCGGGCTCGGCCGTGATGCCGCCTGTGGACACGTCGCCCACCGTGACGCCCATTCCCCCCGCTGGAGCGACGCCAGCCACGCCAGCGACGCCCACGCGCCAGCCCTGAACCTGCCATGCGCCACCCCCTGCCCTACGCCTTTGCCCGCACCAGCCGCTTGCTGCTGGAAGACGATGGCCAGCGCCTGTGCCTGCTTTGGTGCGACGAGAGCGAACGCCAGGCGATGTCCGAGGTCACGCGCAAATACGCCGCCCCCGGCCAGCCCCAAGGTCTGCAGATGCAGCACTGCAGACTGGCCGACCTGAGCCAGCGCATCCACGAGGCCTATTCAGGTGGCCAGGCGCATGGCGCGTCCACCGCCGCTGCCGTGGTCAGCGAGGTCGAGTCCGAAGCCGACCTCTCGCGCATGATGCAAGAGCTGCCCGCGGTGGAAGACCTGCTCGAAGCCAGCGATGACGCGCCCATCATCCGCATGCTCAACGCCTTGCTCACGCAGGCCACACGCGACGGGGCCAGCGACATCCACATCGAGCCCTACGAACGCCACTCCAGCGTGCGCTTCCGCATAGACGGCACCTTGCGTGAAGTTGTACAACCGAACCGGGCGCTGCATGCCGCACTGATTTCGCGCCTGAAAATCATGGCCGAACTCGACATCGCAGAAAAACGACTCCCACAAGACGGCCGCATCAGCCTGCGCTTGGGCGCACGCGCGGTTGACGTGCGCGTGTCCACCTTGCCCAGTGCGCATGGCGAACGCGCCGTGCTGCGCTTGCTGGACAAAAGCGAAGCGCGACTGACCCTGGAAGCCGTGGGCATGCAAGGCACGGTGCTGAAACAGGTGGACCAACTCATCAGCCAACCGCACGGCATCTTGCTGGTGACCGGCCCCACGGGCTCGGGCAAAACCACCAGCTTGTATGCCGCACTGCAGCGCCTGGACGCCACGCGCCACAACATCATGACGGTGGAAGACCCCATCGAATACGAGCTGCCTGGCGTGGGCCAAACGCAGGTGAATGCCAAGATCGATCTGACCTTTGCCAAGGCACTGCGCGCCATCCTGCGGCAAGACCCGGACGTGATCATGATCGGTGAGATCCGTGACTTTGAAACCGCGCAGATCGCGATTCAGGCCTCGCTCACCGGTCACCTCGTGCTGGCCACGCTGCACACCAACGACGCGGCCAGTGCCGTCAACCGCCTGATCGACATGGGCGTCGAGCCGTTCTTGCTCAGCTCATCGCTGTTGGGCGTGCTGGCCCAGCGCCTGGTGCGCAAGCGCTGCACCGCCTGCCACGGTGCGGGTTGCGCGGCCTGCGGTCAAACCGGCTACGCCGGACGCACCGGCATTTTTGAGCTGCTGGTGGCCACCGACGAGATCCGCGCCCAGATCCACCACCGCGCCGCCGAAGCCGAGCTGCGCGCCACAGCCCTGGACCAAGGCATGGTGCTGATGCGCCACGATGGCCAGCGCCTGGTGGATGCAGGCATCACCAGCGCCGAAGAGCTGCTGCGCGTCACGCGGGACTGATGCCGCATGCTGCACCCACGTTCACCCACCATGACCCCTGTGCACCGCGCTCTTGCCGTGGCCGAGGGCTGTGGTGCGCCATGCATCGCCCACAGGGGTGGGCTCCTACAAAAAGGCAAACCGCTGCCCCGTAGGAGCCCACCCCTGTGGTCGATCCATGCTGGACCGCTCTCCCGTAGGAGCCCACCCCTGTGGGCGATCCATGCTGGACCGCTCTCCCGTAGGAGCCCACCCCTGTGGGCGATGGGCGCTTGCCTTGGGCTGGTTTGGGCCGTCGTCAGCAGCAACGTGGCCCAAGCTCAAACGACCGACACCACGCCTGCGGCCCAGGTCGAACAGACCCCAGCAGCCGCAGACCCCCAGCCGCCAGAAGCCACCCCCAGCGATGCCCCAGCGCACCCCTGGCGCTACACACTGGGCCTGAAACTCAAAACCCGTGCATTGCTCAATGGCCACACCGATCTGGTGCTGCGCCCGGTCCTGGGCGTGCGTTATGGGCGATGGCGTTTGGGCCATGCCACGGGCGACGAATGGCTGGCCTTCAGCGGTTACCGCAAAGAGTCCAACCTGGCCTACCAGCTGCGCGACGATGAGCGACTGAAAGTGGCGCTGTCCCTGCGCGTCCAGAACCTGCAGGACAACAGCAGCTTTGACGGTTTTTCTTCGGGCAAGAACACCTTGCGCGCCCGTGTGAGCGCGAACTACCAACTGAGCAAACGCTGGTCGGTGGGCACCGACGTGACGCAAGACCTGATGGACCGAGGCGACGGCACCACCTTGTCGGTGGGTGCCTCGTATGGCCTGCCGCTGAGCGAGCGCAGCGCGCTCAGTCTGAGCGGCGGCGTCGAATGGGCTACAGCCGACCACTGGGCCACCCAGCTGCGCCTGCTGCCCCCTCCACCCGGAGGCTGGCGCCCTGGCTTGGGCTCGGTGGGTCTGGGCATGAGTTACCGTTATGCCCTCACGCCGCAATGGGCCTGGTTTGGCACGGTGGGCAGTTCGCGCCATCTGGGCCAAGTCAATGCCGTCAGCCCCAGCACCATGAGCTGGAGCGGGCAGATCGGCGTCCTTTACTTCAGCCGCTGACACCCCACTCATGCCCGCCTACCGTTTTGAAGCCCTGCAAGCCGATGGTGCCCTGCGCAAAGGCACGCTCGAAGCCGACAGCATAAAAACCGCGCGCACCCAGTTGCGCACGCAGCAGCTTGTGCCCCTGCAGGTGGAGGCCATCGCCTCGGGCGCGGCCAACGAAGCGGCCAGCGCCCTGCCTTGGTGGCAGCGCCCCATTGGCGGCGGCCGCGCCTTCAGCACCAGCGAACGCGCAGTCTGGACACGCCAGCTCGCTGGCCTGGTGGGCAGCGGCTTGCCAGTCGAACGCGCCCTGGCCGCCCTGAGCGAAGAAGCCGATGACGAGAAGCAACGCCACCTGCTGGCCGCCATCCGCGCCGACATCAACTCGGGCAGCACGCTGGGCCGGGCGCTGGCGCAATTCCCACAAGAGTTTCCGGCCATCGACCGCGCCGTGATCGCAGCAGGCGAGCAAAGCGGCCACTTGTCAGACGTGCTCAACCAGCTGGCCAATGACCTGGAAGACCAGCAGGTCTTGCGCTCCAAGCTGCTGTCGGCCTCGCTGTACCCGGCCATCGTGAGCCTGGTGGCGCTGGCGATTGTGATTTTTCTGGTCACCTCGGTGGTGCCGCAAGTGGCCGGGGTCTTTGCGGGCACCAAACGGCAATTGCCAGGCCTGACGGTGGCCATGCTGGCCATCAGCGACTTTGTGCGCACCTGGGGCTGGTTTCTGCTGCTGTTGTTGGCGGGCGGCGTGCTGGCTTTTCGGGTGGCCATGCGCCAAGCGGCTTTGCGTTTGCGCTTTGACGCGGCCTGGCTGCGCCTGCCCCTGATCGGCCGGTTGGCGCGGGGCTACAACAGCGCCCGCTTTGCCTCCACCCTGGCCATGCTCACGGCCGCAGGCGTGCCCATCCTCAAAGCGCTGCAGGCGGCGGCCGACACCTTGTCCAACCAAGCCCTGCGGGCCGACGCCCTCGAAGCCCTGGTGCGCGTGCGCGAAGGCGCGCCGCTGGGCACCGCACTGGCGCAAAACGCACGCTTTCCGGGCCTGCTGTCCATGTTTGCGCGGCTGGGCGAACAAACCGGCCAACTGCCGGTGATGCTGCAACGTGCGGCGCAGCAAATGTCGGGCGAAGTGCAGCGCCGCGCCATGGCCCTGGCCACCGTGCTGGAGCCCCTGCTCATCGTCGCCATGGGCGGCATGGTCATGCTGATCGTGCTGGCCGTGTTGATGCCCATCATGCAGCTGAACCAATTTATCAAGTGAGCCGCAAGCCCATGGCCCTCACATTGTCCAAAGGAGCCCTCGATGCCCGCATCCCTTGAAGGCCAGTTGGTGGTGGCGATTTCGTCACGCGCCCTGTTCGACTTCGAAGAAGAAAACAAGGTGTTCGAGCAAGGCGATGACCGGGCGTACATGAAGCTGCAGCTCGAGCGCCTGGAAGCACCCGCCAAACCCGGCGTGGCCTTTTCACTGGTGCGCAAGCTGCTGGCCTTCAACACCGCCGATGCGCAGAGGGTCGAGGTGGTGATCCTCTCGCGCAACGACCCGGTGTCGGGCATGCGGGTGTTCCGCTCGGCCCAGCACTACGGCCTGCCCATCCAGCGCGGAAGTTTCACACGCGGGCAGCCGCCATGGCGGTACCTGCGGCCGCTCAACGCCAACCTGTTTTTGTCGACCCATTTGTCCGATGTGCGCGCCGCGCTCGATGCGGGTGTGCCGGCCGCGCAGGTCTACCCGCATTCGGCGCTGGCTTCCGAGGCGCACCCGCACGAGGTGCGCATCGCTTTTGACGGCGATGCGGTGTTGTTCTCAGACGAAGCCGAACGTGTGTTCCAGGCCGAGGGCCTGTCGGCTTTCCAAAAGCACGAGAGCGACAAGGCCGGGCAGCCCCTGTTGGCCGGGCCTTTCAAGCCGGTGCTGCAAGCGCTGCACCA
>JBIKQY010000078.1:0-8880 GCA_044349465.1 Limnohabitans sp.
CGCGGCTTTGTCTACCGCGGCCTGAAACCCGTTTACTGGTGCTTTGACTGCGGCTCGTCGCTGGCCGAGTTCGAGATCGAATATGCCGACAAAAAGAGCGACACACTGGACGTGGCCTTTGAAGCCGACAACACCGCCGCACTGGCTGCGGCCTTTGGCCTGCCAAAACTGCCTGGCGAAGGCAGCAAAAAAGCCTTTGCCGTCATTTGGACCACCACCGCCTGGACCATCCCCGCCAACCAAGCGCTGAATGCCCACCCCGAGCTGGAATACGCGCTGGTGGACACGTCCCGTGGCGTTCTGCTGCTGGCTGCCAGCCTGGTCGAAAAATGCCTGGAGCGCTACAAGCTGCAAGGCACCGTGATCGCCACCGCTGTGGGCGAGAAGTTGCGCGGCTTGGTGTTCCGCCACCCGCTGCACGACACCGTGAGCGCTGAAGAAGGCGGCCCATACAGCTACAGACGCCAATCGCCTCTGTACCTGGCCGAGTACGTGACCGCCACCGACGGCACCGGCATCGTGCACTCGTCCCCCGCCTACGGCGTGGACGACTTCAACTCCTGCATCGCCAACGGCCTGGCCTACGACGACATCCTCAACCCGGTGCAAGGCAATGGTGTGTATGCGCCTGAATTGCCCTTCTTCGGCGGCCAGCACATCTGGAAAGCCTGTGCCCGCGTGATCGAGGTGCTGGGCCAAAGCGACCGCCTGATGGCCACGGTGGAAATCACCCACAGCTACCCCCACTGCTGGCGTCACAAAACGCCCGTCATCTACCGCGCTGCCGCCCAATGGTTTGTGCGCATGGACGAGGGAGAGGGCGTGTTCACAAAAGACAAGGCGCCCAAGACCCTGCGCCAGCTGGCCTTGGACGCGATCGAAAACACCAGCTTCTACCCCGAAAACGGCAAAACCCGGCTGCGCGACATGATCGCCAACCGCCCCGACTGGTGCATCTCCCGCCAGCGCAGCTGGGGCGTGCCGGTGCCCTTCTTCCTGCACAAGGACAGCGGCGAGCTGCACCCGCGCACCATGGAAATCCTGGACCAAGCGGCAACCATCGTCGAAAAAGGCGGCATCGAGGCTTGGAGCCGTGTGACGGTGGAAGAAATTCTGGGCGCACAGGATGCACCGCACTACACCAAGAGCACCGACATTCTGGAAGTCTGGTTCGACTCGGGCAGCACCTTCCAGCATGTGCTGCGCACCAGCCACAAAGACGCTTACGGCGTGGCGCCCTTCCATGCCGAGGGCCCTGAAGCCGACTTGTATCTGGAAGGCCACGACCAGCACCGCGGCTGGTTCCACAGCTCGCTGCTGCTGGGCTGTGCCCTGTATGGCCGCGCGCCTTACCGGGGTCTGCTGACGCACGGCTTTGCCACCGACGGCCAAGGCCGCAAGATGAGCAAGTCGCTGGGCAACACCGTTGAGCCGCAAACCATCACCTCCAAAATGGGCGCTGAAATCGTGCGCCTGTGGGTGGCCAGCACCGACTACTCGGGCGACCTGAACATCGACGACAAGATCCTGGCCCGCGTGGTGGACTCGTACCGGCGCGTGCGCAACACCCTGCGCTTCTTGATGGCCAACGTGAGCGACTTCGACCCCGCAACCGACACCGTGCCCGACGACCAGCTGCTGGAGATCGACCGCTTTGCACTGGCCCGCGCCGCGCAGCTGCAAGCCGACATCCGCGCCCACTTTGATGTGTACGAATTCCACCCTGTCGTCAGCAAGCTGCAGATTTATTGCTCGGAAGACCTGGGCGCGTTCTATCTGGACGTGCTCAAGGACCGCCTGTACACCACAGCGCCCAAGAGCCTGGCGCGCCGCAGCGCACAGACGGCGCTGTACCGCATCACGCACGGCATGCTGCGCTGGATGGCGCCGTTCTTGTCGTTCACGGCAGAAGAAGCTTGGACCACATTTGGCACATCGGAATCCATCTTCCTGGAAACCTTCAGCGACTTCGGTGCGGCCGATTCAGCACAAAACATCGCCCTTTTGGCCAAGTGGAGCCGCATCCGCGAGATCCGCGATCTGGTGAACAAGGACATCGAAAACCTGCGTGTTGCAGGCCAGGTGGGCGCTTCGCTGCAAGCCGAAATCACCTTGACCGCGCCTTCTGCGGACCATGCCTTGCTGGCCAGTTTGGGCGCGGACATCAAGTTCGTGTTCATCACCTCCAAAGTGACACTCCAAGCAAGCGACACCCTGGCCGTGCAAGTAACCGCCAGCCAAGCCTCGAAATGCGAGCGTTGCTGGCATTACGCCGACGACGTGGGCCACATCGCTGACCACCCCACGATTTGCGGGCGTTGCGTGAGCAACCTGCACGGTGCAGGCGAAACGCGCCAAGTGGCCTGACCCCACCGCAACCACAGAACGCACAAGCATGGCCAACAAATTCAAAACCAGCAACCGCCCCAGCCTGTGGGTCTGGCTGGGCATTGCCCTGCTGGTGCTGCTGCTCGACCAGTTCACCAAGGTGCTGGTGCTCGGCGCCTTCCAACTCGGTGACAGTACGCCCATCACTTCATTCTTTAACCTGGTGCGGGTGCACAACCACGGCGCGGCCTTCTCGTTCCTGGCGGGTGCGGGTGGCTGGCAGCGTTGGTTTTTCACGGGCATCGGCGTGGCCGCAGCCCTCTTCATGGTCTGGATGCTGCGCGCCCACCCTGGCCAAAAACTCTTCGGCCTGGCCATCTCGCTGATTTTGGGCGGCGCGATTGGCAACGTCATCGACCGCCTGCTGCACGGCTACGTGGTCGACTTTCTGGACTTTTACTGGGGCACCTGGCACTTCCCGGCCTTCAACGTGGCCGATGCCGGCATCAGCGTGGGCGCGGCCCTGCTGATCCTGGACGAAATCCTGCGCGTGCGACGCGGGCGTTGAACTCGGTTAAGCTGTTAGACCTGTTTGAGAAACGGAGACCCCCATGCCCGGATTGCTGCCCCAAATTGACCCCGATGGTCTGCTTGAGTTTTCGGTGGTCTACACCGACCGCGCCCTGAACCACATGTCCAAACGCTTTGGTGGCGTGATGACCGACATCTCGGGTTTGCTCAAAAAAGTGTATGGCGCGCACAGCGTGGCGCTGGTGCCCGGCAGCGGCACTTTTGGCATGGAGTCCGTCGCCCGACAATTTGCCACCAACCAGCACGTCATGGTGATCCGCAACGGCTGGTTCAGCTACCGCTGGACCCAAATTTTTGACATGGGCCAGATCCCCAAGAGCCACAGCGTGCTCAAGGCCCGCCGCATCGCCGAAGGCTCTCAAGCCGCTTGGGCCCCAGCCCCGATTGCCGAAGTGACCGCCGCGATTGCCGCCGAAAAGCCCGCACTGGTGTTTGCACCGCATGTGGAAACCGCTGCCGGCATGATGCTGCCCGACGGCTACCTCAAAGCCGTGGCCGACGCGGTGCACGCCGTGGGCGGTTTGCTGGTGCTGGACTGCATTGCCTCGGGTGCCATGTGGGTCGACATGAAAGCCACCGGCGTGGACCTGTTGATCAGCGCGCCGCAAAAAGGCTGGAGCAGCTCGCCTTGCTGCGCCATGGTCATGATGAGCGAACGCGCCCGCCAGGCGATTGACGGCACCACCAGCACCACCTTTGCGATGGACCTGAAAAAGTGGTTGCAGGTCATGGAAACCTACGAAAACGGTGGCCACATGTACCACACCACCTTGCCCACAGACGCCTTGCAGCTCTTGCGTGATGCGATGGTGGAAACCGATGCCTATGGCTTTGCCAAGGTGCGCGAAGAACAAATGGCCTTGGGCCGTGCCGTGCGCCAGTTGCTGGCCGAGCGCGGTTTCCCCAGTGTGGCGGCACCCGGCTTTGAAGCGCCTGGCGTGGTCGTCAGCTACACCACCGACCCCGACATCCAAAGCAGCAAGAAGTTCTTGGCCGAAGGCCTGCAGACTGCGGCGGGCGTGCCGCTGCAATGCGACGAGCCAGCCGACTTCCGCACCTTCCGCATGGGCTTGTTTGGCTTGGAAAAATGGCACAACGTGCAGCGCACCTTGCAACAGCTGCGCACAGCGCTGGACGCCGTGGCACCTGCTGAAAAACTGGCGGCCTGAGGTTTGAAATTGTTCATGTCACCACGCCAGATGATCTGAATCCTGATTTGTGGCATGGGGTTGGTAACGGTTTTGACCCACCAATTTCATCCACTTTTTATCAGGTGTTCAGGTTATCCATCATGCCCGTATGGGGCTTTCATCACAGGATGATTGTCGTCAGCGGCCTCTGGGCTCGGCCAACTCGATCCTGCTAGTGCAAGCCATCACCCACGTGTGGGCTCCTACTCATTTAAAAGCACTTGAAAATTCAAAGGTGCGAACGCGTCCAATCAGCGATATCTTGAGCCGTACGAAAAGCACCCGCCTGACGGGCGACTTCTTTGCCACCGACAAACAAAGCGAGTGTGGGGATGCTGCGGATGTTGAAGCGGGCGGCGATGGCTTGCGCTTCTTCGGTGTTGAGTTTGGCCACCCGCACTTGGGGCTCCAAAAGGCCAGTGGCCTGCTCATAAGCTGGGGCCATCATGCGGCAAGGACCGCACCAAGGGGCCCAAAAGTCGACCAGCACCGGCACATGGCTGCGGTCGATGTGCTTGTTGAAGCTGGCGGCGTCCAGCGCCAGCGGGTGTCCGTCAAACAAGGCTTGGTGGCATTGTCCGCAATCGGGGGCGTTGTGCAGGTCAGCCACACGCACCCGGTTGGTGGTGTGGCAGTGCGGACAAACAATGTGCAAGGCGTCGGCTGAAACGGTCATGAAATCCCCTGTGTTTAAAAATCACTTGGGGGTCATGTTCTGCGATTCAAGAGCCTTGCGCGTTGACTCAGGTCAACGCAAAGAACCTGACGGAATCAACGAGCGGGTGGACGGCGGGGCGCCATGGGCGCGCGACCTGCCAGGTGACGGAAGCTGATGCGGCCTTTACTCAGGTCGTAAGGCGAGAGTTCGAGCGTCACACGGTCACCCGCCAAAATGCGGATATGGTTCTTGCGCATCTTGCCAGCGGAATAAGCAATCAGTTGGTGGCCGTTGTCCAGCGTCACGCGAAAACGCGTATCGGGCAAGACTTCGTTGACCACGCCCATCAGTTCAATCAGTTCTTCTTTAGCCATTTAAAACGTCTTTCTCAAAGCAGGATCGGTTTCGTCGTCTGGCGCTCCACCCACAACATGCCTTCATCGAGGGCGTATTGGCTGGCGGCGGCCGGTGTGGCGAATTCGGGCACAAACCGCATCACGCGGTCGGTGCTGGCGCTGCCACGGCCACTGGCCACGGACACTTGCGCGCCAAATGCGCCATTGGGCAAAGCCCTGGAGCACGGCTGAATTCGGAATTTTCCCATGGAGATGGGTTGGTGTGAACAATAGAAAAGAGTCATGTATTTTAACGAAGGGGGTCGAACCGCTTTTTTCGGCCCTCTTGGGGGCTGTGCAGCGGCACGGGTCTTGGCATGTCCTGCTGCCAAAAAAGCGCCCCCATACGCAGACCGCAAGGCCTGCCCAAGAACAGCACCGTGCAGAGGTGCGTCAAAAAGGAAGCAAAAAATCGTCTGAGCCCAGCTTAAGTCAAGCATGGCGGGCGATGTGCACAGTGGAGGACAAGACTGGCATCCCTCTGCCGGGATGCGCTATCGGCTCTGGGAGAGCGAATGGGCATAAGTCGCCAATGGCGTGCCGCACTGTAACACGTTCGTGCTGGGTGTGCTTTTGGCGGCTGGCCAGCTCACACCCAGCGCGCGATGCCCGCTGCCACCATGCTCAGCAGCAAGGTGCTGGTGACGGGGATGAAAAATTCACGGCCGAACAAGCGAAAGCGAAAGTCACCTGGCAAACGCCCAAAACCGAGTTTTTGCAGCCACTTTTGCAAGCCACTGAAAATGATCAGGGCCAGAAACACCACGATGAGCCAGCGCAACATAGCTTGCCTTGATGCCGTTTAGAGGCGATGCGAGCGGTCGCCCCGGGCAAAGCCCTGAGCGGACCAATCGGCCGAGTTGGAAAAGCCAATGACCTTGAACAACTCGCCCATTTCGTGTTCGTTGACCAGGCGCTGTGCTTGGCTGCGCTCGGCCAAGCTTGCACTGGCCATGCGCTCGGCCAAACCCAGGTTCAGCAAAAACCAGGCTTGGCTGGCGTAGCCCAGCACCTGCAGCCCGGCGTTTTGGGCGGCCAAGGCTACCCCGGTGAAGTTGACATGGGCGGTGATGTCTTTTTGACCCACCGCCACCAGCGGGTTGTCGTCGGCCAGGTGCAACTGGTGGCACATCACGGTGCCCATGTGGCGCTGGGGGTGAAAGTATTCGCCCTCGGGAAAGCCGTAATCGAGGAAAAATGCCACACCGCCTTTGCCGGCCAGCAAGCGCTCGGCCAAGCTGGCGATGAAGGCTTCGGCTTGGGGGTGGATTTCGGTCAAATAGTCGTGCTCGCCTTCGATGTCCACAGGCGGGCGCAGATCGGTCAAGCGGTCTTGCCAGGCGAAACCCTCTCCCGCACTGACAACGCCACGCTCGTGCCAGACGCCTTGCGTTCGCTGCAAAAGCTGCACTGGCATGGCGTCGAGCACTTCGTTGCCCACCACCACGCCCTCGATGGCGTCGGGCCAGGCGTCGAGCCAGCGAACTTTATCGGCATATTTCAGCAAGATATCGGACTGCCGAGCACGCAAAGTACCCGACAAATCGATGATGGTGTAACGGCGCACCGCATCGCCCAAGCTGTCCAGCAGCTGCAGCGCCAAGGCCCCGGTGCCCGCGCCAAACTCCCAGACTTCATCCGTACCTGTAGTCTCCAGTGCCTCTTGCACCTGCACGGCCAGGGTTTGGCCAAACAGCGGGGACATGCCCGGCGCGGTCACGAAATCGCTGCCCGAAGAGGGCATGGCCCCGAACTTTTGCAGGGCGTTGGTGTAGTAACCCATACCCGGCTCGTACAGCGCCATGGCCATGAAACGGTCAAAACCGATCCAGCCACCGGCTTGGGCGATGGCCTGGTGGATGCGCAGGGTCAGTTCGGAAGGGAGATTGGGATTCGGCGTGCTCACGCGGCGATTGTCGCCGAAGGTGTACGGGGGTTTGCATCGAACGATGGTTGACATGGGCCGCTTGCCCGATAATCTAAATCCTGCGAAACCCAATGTCATGCCGGACTTGATCCGGCATCCACGGTTAAACAAGCATGGACCCCGGATCGAGTCCGGGGTGACAAGTTTCTTCAACAATGACTCGCAGATCAACCACTTTCCTTCTTCGAATCGCACGCTGCTCAAAATCATGAAACAAGTTCTGGTCACCGGAGGCGCTCACCGCCTGGGCGCAGAGATCGTTCGCCAATTTGCGGCGGCGGGCTGGCGCGTGTGGTGCCATTACCAACGCTCGGCCGATGCGGCCAAGGCGCTGCAGGCTGAACTGCAGGCCGCAGGGGGCCATGTGGAATGCGTGCAAGCCGATCTGGCCCAGAGCGAACAAGTTGAACAGATGATGGCGCACATCGCGCAAAGCCAAGGCCCGCTCGACTGCTTGGTGAACAACGCCTCGCTGTTCGAGCCCGATGAAGGCAATAACATGGACTTGCCCGGTGCCCGTCTGCAACTCGAAGTGAATTTGATCGCGCCCATGTTGCTGGCCTCGCTGATGGCGCAGCAATCCGCACCCGACGCCAAGTCAGGCCAGCGCAGCGTGGTCCACATCCTGGACCAGAAGGTGTTCAACCTGAATCCGGATTATTTCTCGTACACCGTCTCCAAACTGGCGCTGGAACGTGCCGTCGCCTTGCAAGCCCAAGCCCTGGCCCCCTTGCGCGTGTGCGGTGTGGCCCCGGGCCTGATGTTTTTGAGCGGCCCGCAAACCCAAGAGAATTTTGACCGCAACAGCCGCGTGAACCTGCTGCGCGAGCCGATCGATCCGGCACAGGTGGCGGCCACTTGCCTCTTCCTCGCACAGAACCCTTGCATCACCGGAACCACGGTGTGCGTCGACAACGGCCAGCACCTGGTGCCTTTGGCGCGCGACGTGATGTTTTTGGGTGACCCGAAAGACCCTGCATGAGCGACCTGATGACCGATTTGGCGCTGAATTGCCGCCGCCTCTTTCTGCGCAACCACACGGTGGACGTGCGCATCGGTGCGCATGACTTTGAAAAGCTCGGTCCCCAGCGCATCGTCTTCAATGTGGAGCTGTTCGTGCCCTACAGCGCGTCCACCCCCACACAGGACGACCTGGCCGAGGTGGTGGACTACGACTTCATCCGCGAGGTGATCGCCAAGCGTGTAGCCCAAGGCCACATCGTGCTGCAAGAGACTTTGTGCGATGACCTGATGCGCGAGCTGATCGCCCACCCCCAGGTGCAGGCGGTGCGCCTGTCCAGCTGCAAACCCGATGTGTACCCGGACTGCGAAGCCGTCGGTGTTGAAATTTTCCAGATCAAAACTGCCTCATGAAAACCCCTGCTGGCCAACAAACGCTGGAGCTGACCGGTTTGCGCTTTGACGCGAATCTGGGCATTCTGGAACACGAAAAAACCGACCCGCAACCGATTCAGGTGGACGCCGAGCTGAACCTGGGCACGCAGCCCCTTCTGCCCAGCGACGACGACATCCACTCGGTGCTGGACTACCGCAAAGTGCGCAAAATCATCATCGACGAATGCACGGCTGAGCACATCAACCTGCTGGAAACGCTGATCGGCAAAGTCTCAAACCGCCTGATGCAGTTGCCCGGCGTTTTGGGTGTGCGCGTCAAGATTGCCAAACTTGAAATTTTTGAAGACTGCGAAGTGGCCATTCGCATGGAAACCGGACAGTGGTGAACCTCATGAACACAGACACAGCAGCAGACAACGCCTGGGTACAAGCGCA